>NZ_JBWKYF010000018.1:0-98351 GCF_059423605.1 Variovorax sp. GW460-12-1-14-LB1 | reverse complement strand
GATCTCGGTGGTCGCCGGCCTGCTGTACCTGCTGGTCGAGCTGGCCGCCAAGCGCATCTGGTGGCGCGGGCTCTGAGCCCCTTCCTTTTCTCTTTCGCCTTTTCCAAAGATTTCAACTCAGGAGACATCCCCATGGCCAAACTGCGTCACATCGCCCTTGCCGTTCCCGATCCCCAGAAGGCGGCCAAGTTCTACAGCGAGGTCTTCGACCTCACCATCGTCGAGCCCACGCACTCGCCCATCGCCGACGGCGTGTACCTCACGGACGGCACCATCTGCCTGGCGCTGCTGAACTACAAGACCGACGAGGCGGCAGGCCTTGAAAAGGGCAAGGACTGGATCGGCACGCACCACTTCGGTTTCTGGGTCGACGACCTGGACGCGCAGCGCAAGGCCATCGAGGACCACGGCGGCACCTTCTTCATGGACCTGCCGCACGACAAGAAGAGCCTGTACTACGAGATGAAATTCCGCGACCTCGACGGCGTGGTCTTCGACATCTCCGAAGGCGGCTGGGTGGGGGCCCGCAAGTGAAGCCTGGGACCGTGGTCACCGGCGAGGCGACGGTGCGCGCCCCCGGAGCCATCGACACAGCGATCGGCGTCAGCCGCGTCGCCAAGACCTTCGACGCGCGCCACAGCGTGCGCGCGCTGGAGCGGGTCGACTTCACGGTGCAGCGCGGCGAGTTCGTCTCGATCCTGGGGCCGAGCGGCTGCGGCAAGAGCACCCTGCTGCGCATCGTGGCCGGGCTGATCCAGCCCGACGCGGGCGGCGAGGTGCGCGTGCTGGGCCACTTGCAGACGCGGATGTCCGACGACGTGGGCGTGGTGTTCCAGACCCACAACATGCTGCCGTGGGAAACCGTGGAAGCCAACATCCGCCTCGCGGCCGAGGTGCGCAAGCTGCCTAAGAAGGACATCGACGAACGCGTGGAAGCGCTGCTGCCGATACTCAAGCTGGAGAAGTTCCGCCGCAACTACCCGCACGAACTCTCGGGCGGCATGCGCCAGCGCGCGGCGCTGGGGCAGATCCTCGTGATGCGGCCCCAGGTGCTGCTGCTGGACGAGCCCTTCGGTGCGCTCGACGCGCTCACGCGCGACCAGCTCAACGTCGAGCTGCTGCGCCTGTGGCAGGAGATGCGCCAGACGGTGATCCTCATCACCCACAGCATCTCGGAGGCCGTCTTTCTCTCGGACCGCGTGCTCGTGATGTCCGAGCGGCCGGGGCGCATCGTCGAGGACATCCGCATCGACCTGCCGCGCCCGCGCGACCCGCGCACCACCAAGGAAGCGGCCGCCTTCGGCCACTACGTGGTGCAGCTGGGCCACCTGATGGGCGTCGACTGACGCCGCCCCTCGACCCCCTCGTTCTTCTTCCGGAGCTCCCTGCCTTGAACCTCTCGAAATTCCACGGCGTCGTGCCCGCCATGGCCACGCCTTTCACCGCCGACCACCGGCTCGACGAAGCCCGCGTCGGCGAGCTGATCGACAGCTACATCCGCGCCGGCGTGCACGGCATTTCCGTCGCCGGCAGCCAGGGCGAGTTCTTCGCCCTGGAGCGCGACGAGCACATCCGCCTGCTGGAGCTGTCGATGCGCGCCATCGACGGCCGCGTGCCGTTGTATGCCGGCACCGGCGGCGCCACCACGCGCGACGCCATCGCGCTCACGCAGGCCGCCGAAGCCCTGGGCGCCGACCTCGCGCTGGTGATCACGCCGTACTTCGTGCAGCCCACGCAGGACGAGCTGGTGGCCCACTACACCGCCGTGGCGCGCGCGACGAAGCTGCCGGTGATGCTCTACAACAACCCGCCGCGCACCGCCGTCAACGTGCTGCCCGCCACGCTCGCGCGCTGCATGCAGGCGGCCGACAACATCGTGGGCATGAAGGACTCGGGCGGCGACCTCACGCAGTCCATCGAGTACCTGCTGACCGCACCGCGCCCCGCGCTGCTGTTCTCGGGCCGCGACACCATCGCGCTGTCGATGATGTTCCACGGCGCGCAGGGCACCATCTCGCCCGCCGCCAACGTGTTCCCCGAGCTCATGGTGCGCATGTACGACGCGCTGCGCGCCGGCCGCCACGACGAGGCGCTGCGTGTGTCGAACATCTTCGCGCCGCTGCGCGCGGCCTGGGCCTGGGGCTCGTTCCCGGTCGTCATCAAGGAAGCGATGACGCTCGCGGGCCGCAGCGCCGGGCCGACACGCCCGCCCGTGGCCGGGCTGTCCGAGAAGGTGCGCACCGACCTGCAGGCCGTGGTCGAGCGCATCGGCGCCAGCGCGTAACCCGCCATGCCGCCGAACCCCGCAGCCGGCGACGGCGAGCGCCGCTACAACGCGCGCCTGGCCGTCCCGCACTACCAGGACATCTTCGACGGCTGGGCACGCGCGTCCGCCGCGGTGCGCGAGCGCGCCCGCGCGCGGCTCGACATCGCCTACGGGCCGCTTGCGGCTGAGCGCCTGGACCTGTTCCTGCCCGAGGGCCGCCCGCGCGGCACGCTGATGTACATCCACGGCGGCTACTGGCGCTCGCTCGACAAGAGCGACGCCTCGCTGGTTGCACCGCCCTTCACCGCCGCGGGCTACGCGGTGGCGGTGGTCAACTACGCGCTGTGCCCCGCAGTGAGCGTGGAGACCATCGTCGCGCAGATGCGCAGCGCGGCAACCTGGCTCGCCGCGCACCACGCGCAGTGGGACGCACCGCCCGAACGCCTGTTCGCCTGCGGCCATTCGGCCGGCGGGCACCTGGCAGCGATGCTGCTGGCCACCGAACCCGAGGTGAAAGCCGCCGTCTGCATCAGCGCGCTGTACGACCTGCGCCCACTGCTCGACGTGCCGTCGGTGATGGAGGCCACGCGCTTCACGCCGCACAGCGCGGCGGCGCTGAGCCCAGCCCTGTTGCGACCGGTCTCTGCCGCGCCCCTGCTCACCGCGCTGGGCAGCGAGGAGAACGCCGGCTTTCACGAACAATGCGGGATCATCCAGCGCCAGTGGCACGACGTGCACGCCGGCCACATCGACTGCCCCGGCCACGATCACTTTTCGATCCTCGACGCATTGACGCAGGCCGACGGCGCCATCGCGACCGCGGCACTCCGCCTGATGCGGTCTTTCGACGACACACCTTCCCCATGATTCCAGACAGCGCCCTCGACACCCTCTTTCGCCAGGCCCGCTCCCACAACGGCTGGCTGCCCCGACCGGTCAGCGAAGCGCAACTGCGCCAGATCCACGAGCTCGTGAAGTGGGGTCCGACCTCGGCCAACTGCTCGCCGATGCGCGTGGTCTTCGTGCGCACCGGCGAAGGCCGCGAACGCCTGCGGCCGCTGCTCTCGCCCGGCAACGTCGACAAGACGATGACGGCGCCCGTCACAGCGATCCTCGGTTTCGACACGGCCTTCTACCGCGAGCTGCCACGGCTCTTTCCGCACCGGCCGTCGATGCAGGACGACTTCACGGGGCCCGACAAGGAGGCGCACGCGCTGCGCACGGCCTTTCGCAACGCGAGCCTGCAGGCGGGCTACTTCATGCTCGCGGCACGCGCCATCGGTCTGGACTGCGGACCGATGTCGGGCTTCGACGCAGACGGCATGGACGAGGTCTTCTGGCACGGCACCTCGGTGCGCACCAACTTCCTGTGCAACCTCGGCCACGGCGACCCCGCCAAGCTGTTCGAGCGCCATCCGAGGCTCGCGTTCGAAGAAGCCTGCCGCTTCACCTGAGGGTCGCACGATGCTTGTCGATGCGACGTTGATCGCCGCAGCCTTCGTGGCGGGCGCCCTGAACGCAGTGGCCGGGGGCGGCAGCTTCCTGACGCTGCCGGCACTGGTGTTCGCCGGCGTGCCAGCCGTCAGCGCCAACGCCACGGGCACGCTCGCGCTTCTGCCCGGCTACCTGTCGGCGGCCTGGGGCTTGCGCGGCGACACCCAACCGCCGCCCGGGCTGTCCATGCGGACGCTCGTGGTGCTTTCGCTGATCGGCGGCAGTACCGGCGCGCTGCTGCTCCTGCTGACGCCCGATGCCACCTTCCGCCGCGTCGTGCCCTGGCTGCTGCTGCTCGCCACCTTGCTGTTCGTGCTGGCACCGCGCCTCACGGCGTCTCGACAGTCGGGCGCGCACCGGCCGACGGTCGCGATGGTCTCGGTGCTCGCCGTCACGGTCTACGGCGGCTACTTCAACGGCGGGCTGGGCATCCTGCTGCTGGCACTGTTCGGCTTGCTCGGCCAGACCCGCCTGCTGGCGGCCAACGGGCTCAAGAACCAGGTGTCGGCGCTGCTCACGCTGATCGCGGTCGCCCTCTATGCCTGGGGCGGCCTGATCGCCTGGCGCGAGGCCGCGATCATGGCGGGCGCCGCGCTGCTCGGCGGCTACCTCGGCGCCCGGGGCGCGCGGCGCCTGCCGCCGGCCTGGCTGCGCGCGGGCATCGTTGCCACGGGACTGACGATGAGCTTGCTGTTCTTCCTGCGCTAGGGGCCTATGACTTCAGGCGGGCTTGCGCGCCCGCCCGCCGAAGATCGCCGTACCGACCCGCACCATCGTGCTGCCGGCACTGACCGCCGCCTCGAGGTCCCCGCTCATGCCCAGCGACAGCGTGTCCAGCGCGATGCCCGCCGCCCGGATCGATTCGAACACCGCGTGCGCGCGCAGGCACAGTTCGCGCTGCGCCGCGAAATCCGCCGCCGGTTCGGGGATCGCCATGAGCCCGCGCAGCGTCAGCTGTGGCAAGACCGCCACAGCGCGCGCGAGCGCCAAGGCCTCTTCCGGCGGCACGCCAGACTTGTTTGCACCGCCGTCCACGTTGACCTGCAGGCACACCTGCAGCGGCGGCAGATGGGCCGGGCGCTGGGCCGACAGGCGCTCGGCGATCTTCAGGCGGTCGATGCTGTGGACCCAGTCGAACTGCTCGGCCACGGGCCGTGTCTTGTTGCTCTGCAGAGGGCCGATGCAGTGCCATTCGAGTCCCGCGCGCAGGTCGGCCAGCGCGGCAATCTTGTCCAGCCCCTCCTGCACGTAGTTCTCGCCGAAGGCCGCCTGGCCGGCCGCGTGCGCCTCGCGCACCGCCTCCGGCCCGAAGGTCTTGGACACCGCCAGCAGGCGCACCGCCGACGGGTCGCGCCCGGCCTGCGCACAGGCCCGGTCGATCCGGGCCCTTACTTGCTGGAGATCGTCGCCAATCATCGTCATAATCTTCCGAATTCGTATCAAAACGTCACTAAAGCCTGCCTGAGGAGCCCCGTGGACATCACCCAACTGCTGGCGTTCAGCGTCAAGAACAAAGCCTCCGACCTGCATCTGTCGGCCGGCCTGCCGCCGATGATCCGCGTGAACGGCGACGTGCGCCGCATCAACGTCGATGCACTGGACCACAAGGCGGTGCATGCCATGGTGTACGACATCATGAGCGACACGCACCGCAAGCACTACGAAGAGTTCCTGGAGGTCGACTTCTCGTTCGAGATCGACGGCCTCGCGCGCTTCCGTGTGAACGCCTTCAACCAGGCGCGCGGTGCGGCCGCGGTGTTCCGGACCATTCCCTCGAAGATCCTCACGCTCGAGCAGCTCAACGCGCCGAAGATTTTCGGCGAACTCGCGCTCAAGCCGCGCGGCCTCGTGCTGGTGACGGGCCCCACGGGCTCGGGCAAGTCGACCACGCTGGCGGCGATGGTGAACTACCTCAACGAGAACGAGTACGGCCACATCCTCACGGTGGAAGACCCGATCGAGTTCGTGCACGAATCCAAGAAGTGCCTGATCAACCAGCGCGAAGTGGGGCCGATGACGCTGTCGTTCGCGAACGCGCTGCGCTCCGCCCTGCGCGAAGACCCGGACGCGATCCTGGTGGGCGAGTTGCGCGACCTCGAAACCATTCGCCTCGCAATGACCGCGGCCGAAACGGGCCACCTGGTGTTCGGCACGCTGCACACCTCGTCGGCCGCCAAGACCATCGACCGGATCATCGACGTGTTCCCGGGCGAAGAGAAAGAAATGATCCGCGCGATGCTGTCGGAGTCTTTGCAGGCCGTGATCTCGCAGACGCTGTGCAAGACCAAGGACGGCCAGGGCCGTGTGGCGGCGCACGAGATCATGCTGGGCACGCCGGCCATCCGCAACCTGATCCGCGAGGCCAAGGTCGCGCAGATGTACTCCACCATCCAGACCGGCCAGGGCTCGGGCATGCAGACGCTCGACCAGAACCTGACCGAGCTGGTGCGCCGCAATACGATCTCTGCCGCCGAAGCGCGCGGCAAGGCCAAGATCCCAGAAAACTTCCCCGGCTAGTCATGAGGCCCCCCGGCTTTTCACTTCGCTGCGCTTCGTGTAACTCCACCCCCCAAGGGGGAGGCGCGGCCGCCTTGGGGCGGCCCGGCGGTCGGCCGCCTGCAGATTCAATCTAGACATCAAGGAGCGCTCTCATGGAACGCGATCAAGCCAGCCAGTTCATCAACGACCTGCTCAAGCTCATGGTGAGCCGCAACGGCAGCGACCTGTTCATCACCGCCGATTTCCCGCCGGCCATCAAGGTCGACGGCAAGGTCACCAAGGTGTCGCAGCAGGCGCTGGGCGCGCAGCACACGCTGGCGCTCACGCGCTCGATCATGAACGACCGCCAGACGGCCGAGTTCGAGCGCACCAAGGAGTGCAACTTCGCGATTTCGCCGACGGGCATCGGGCGCTTTCGCGTCAACGCGTTCGTGCAGCAGGGCAAGGTCGGCATGGTGCTGCGGACCATTCCCGCCAAGCTGCCGACCATCGATGGCCTGGGCATGCCGCAGGTGCTCAAGGACGTGGCGATGACCAAGCGCGGCCTCACCATCCTCGTGGGCGCCACGGGCTCGGGCAAGTCGACCACGCTGGCCGCGATGATCGACTGGCGCAACGAGAACTCCTACGGCCACATCGTCACGGTGGAAGACCCGGTCGAGTTCGTGCACCCGCACAAGAACTGCGTGGTGACGCAGCGCGAAGTGGGCATCGACACCGACAGCTGGGAAGCGGCACTGAAGAACACGCTGCGCCAGGCGCCCGACGTGATCCTGATGGGCGAAATCCGCGACCGCGAGACCATGGAACATGCCGTGGCCTTCGCCGAAACCGGCCACCTGTGCATGGCCACGCTGCACGCCAACAGCGCCAACCAGGCCCTGGACCGCATCATCAACTTCTTCCCCGAAGAGCGCCGTGCGCAGCTGCTGATGGACCTGTCGCTGAACCTGCGCTCGCTGGTCTCGCAGCGGCTGGTGCCCACCGAAGACGGCCAGGGCCGCGTGGCCGCCGTCGAGATCCTGCTGAACACGCCGCTGATCTCCGACCTGATCTTCAAGGGCGAGGTGGGCGAGATCAAGGAGATCATGAAGAAGAGCCGCAACCTGGGCATGCAGACCTTCGACCAGGCGCTGTTCGACCTGTTCGAGGGCAACGCGATCAACTTCGAAGAAGCGATCCGCAACGCCGACTCAGCCAACGACCTGCGCCTGCAGATCAAGCTCAACAGCCAGCGCGCGCGCAGCACCGACTTGGCGGCCGGCACCGAGCACTTCGCGATCGTCTGAGGCCGCGCCGGCCGGCGCACCGCGGGGCGCGCCGGCCTTGTTTCTTTCTTTGGCTTTAAGCTGTCGGTCATGAGCAGCATCAACCCCCGCACCTACGAATCCGTTCCCGCCCAGACGGTGGCCTTTCTCGGCCTCGGCGTCATGGGCGGGCCCATGGCCGGGCACCTGGCCAAGGCTGGCCACACGGTCACGGTCTACAACCGCACGCCCGCCAAGTCGCAGGCCTGGGTCGCCGAGTTCGGCGCGCCCGGCCGCCACGCCCCCACCCCGCGCGAAGCGGCGGCCGGCGCCGACATCGTGTTCTGCTGCGTCGGCAACGACGACGACCTGCGCTCAGTGGTGCTGGGCGACGACGGCGCCCTGGCCGGCATGAAGCCCGGCGCCGTGCTCGTGGACCACACCACGGCCTCGGCCGACGTGGCGCGCGAGCTGTCGACGGCAGCGCTCGCGCGCGGCCTGCACTTCATCGACGCGCCCGTGTCGGGCGGCCAGGCGGGTGCGCAGAACGGCGCACTCACCGTGATGTGCGGCGGCGACGCGGCGGTGTTCGAGCGCATCCGTCCGGTGGCCATGGCCTTCGCGCGCGCCGTCACGCTGCTGGGCGACAGCGGCGCGGGCCAGCTCGCGAAGATGGTGAACCAGATCGCCATTGCAGGGCTGGTGCAGGGCCTGTCGGAAGCCATTGCCTTCGGCCAGCGCGCCGGCCTGGACATGGAAGCCGTGCTGGGCGTCATCGGCAAGGGCGCGGCCCAGAGCTGGCAGATGGACAACCGCGGCAAGACCATGATCGAGGGCAAGTTCGACTTCGGCTTTGCCGTCGACTGGATGCGCAAGGACCTGGGCCTGGTGCTCGACGAAGCCAAGCGCAACGGCGCGCGCGTGCCGGTGACGGCGCTGGTCGACCAGTTCTATGCCGACGTGCAGCAGACCGGCGGCAGACGCTGGGACACCTCCAGCCTCATCACCAGGCTCAAATGAAAAAAGCCCGCGGAAGCGGGCTTTTTGGTTTCAGCGGACCGGCGAGGTCGTCGCCCCACCGGCCGGCGCGGGCAGCGGCTCCATCGGCGGCAGCGGCACGCGCGAACCCGAGGAGGCACCCGGCGTCGACGGCGTCGCGTTGCTCACCGGTGCCGGGCCCGTGCCGCCACGCTGCGCGGCGGACTGGTTGGCTGCCTGGCTCGCGGCGAGGTCGGCCTCGCTCACCACCTCGACCACGCGCACGACCTTCGCCACGCCCGTCACGCCGCGCGTGATCTCGGTGGCGCGATCGGTCTCGCGGCGCGTGGCGATGCCCATCAGGTAGACCGTGCTGCGCTCGGTCACGACCTTGAAGGAGTTGGCAAAGATGTCCTTGGCGTCGAGCAGCGAGGCCTTCACCTTGCCGGTGATGTACAGGTCGTTCGAGCGGTCCTGGAAGGTGCTCGGGGCGCCGATGGTGAGTTCGTTGACCACCGAGCGCACGTTGACCACGCGGCTCACCTCGTCCTCGACGCGGCGGCGGTCGGCGTCGTTGCCGACGGCGCCGGTCAGCAGCACCTGGCGGTTGAAGCTGGTGACGCTCACGTACATGTTGTCGTTGGCGATGTCGCGCACGCGGGCCGCGGCGCGCAGCTCGATGCCCTGGTCGTCGAGCTGCGCGCCCGAGCTGCGGCGGTCGGTCGCCACCATGCCCACGCCCACCACCGCGGCGCCGCCCACGACGAGCGGCACGCAGGCGGACAGTCCGGCCACCAGGGCGGCGCCCAGGGTGAGCGCCAGAGCGAAACGTTGGGTCGAGGCCTTGGTCAGGGTCGTCATGGTCATGAGGAAACTTCCTGTTCTCCGAGTAACTGGGCATCCACGCCGTCGCACAGGCAATGCAGCGCGAGCAGGTGGATTTCGTGAATGCGCGCCGCACGCTCGTGCGGCACGCTGATCTGTACATCGGTTTCGCGCAGCGCGCGGCCGATGGCGCCGCCGGTGCCGCCGACGCCGGGCGCCGCGGTGGCCAGCCCCGTGGCGGCGTTGCCGAGCAGCGCCACCACCGTCATGTCGCGCTCATGCGCGGAAAGCACGGCGGCCAGCACCGCGGACGACTGCCCGCTGGCGCTGAGCACCAGCAGCACGTCGCCGGCCTGGCCGAGCGCGCGCACCTGGCGCGCGAAGCGGTCGGCATCGGCGGCCTGCGGGCTGTCGGCCGCCGGGTCGGTGGTGTCGCCGGGCAGCGCGATGGCGCCCAGCTCGGGCCGCTCGCGTTCGAAGCGGCCCACGAAGTTCGACGCGAACTGCGCGGCCAGCAGGCCCGACACGCCGGCCCCGCAGGCCAGCACCTTGCCGCCGCTGGTCACGCAGGCCAGCAGGGCCTGCATCGCTTGAGAGATGGGTTTGCTGAGGACCGGGCCGGTCTGGTATTTGAGGTCGGCACTGTCGATGAAGTGCTGCTGAATCCGTTGCTCGAGCATGGGGCGCGATGATAACTGGGGGTCGTGAAACAAGAAGTTTGAGTGGTGGAGCCTTCAGCAAGGCTTCAGTTCCCTGGCGGGTGCGTCAGCCGGCGTCGAAGGCGGCTTTCAGCCAGGTGATTTTCTCCTCGATCAGCACCACATCGAAACGGCACGGCGGCAGCGACCGCAACCGGCCCAGGTAATGCCGCGCCGCCAGCACGATGCGCCGCTGCTTGCCCGCCGTGATGCTGCCGCCCGCGCCGCCGTGCGAGGCCGCGCTGCGCTGTCGCACCTCGACGAACACCAGGGTGCCGTCGCGCGGATCGCGCACGATCAGGTCGACCTCGCCGCCGCCGCGCCCCGGCGTCCGATAATTGCGCGCGACCGGCACGAGGCCGGCCCGGCGCAGGTGGTCGAGCGCGGCGTCTTCCGCCGCATCGCCGCGATGCTTCGTCGTCGTGGTGCTTGCCGTCATGGCTCCCTGCCCTGTTTTTTTGTTTTCGCTGCCCTACGGAGAAACCCTCTTGGCTTCACTCGCCCCTGCTTCCTTCGGCGCGGCCCTGCCGGCCGCGCTCGACGCCGCGGGCGCGCAGCATTATCCGCAGGGCACGCTGTACGTCGTCGCCACGCCGATCGGCAACCTGGCCGACATCACGCTGCGCGCGCTGCATGTGCTGCAGCTGGTGGACGCCGTCGCCTGCGAGGACACGCGCCACACGCAGAGCCTGCTGCGCGCCTACGGCATCGACCGCCCCGGCGCCCAACTGCTCGCGGTGCACCAGCACAACGAAGCCGAGGCCGCACAGGCCGTGGTCGCGCGGCTCGCGCAGGGCGAGCGCATCGCCTACGTGAGCGACGCCGGCACGCCCGGCGTGAGCGACCCCGGCGCGCGCCTGGCCGCCGCCGTGCGCGCGGCCGGCCAGCGCGTGCTGCCGCTGCCGGGCGCCAGCAGCGTCGTCACGCTCGTGAGCGCGGCCGGGCTCGTGGCCGACGGCGGCGAGAGCAGCCACGCCCACAACAGCAGCGCCTTCGTGTTCGCGGGCTTCCTGCCGAGCAAGGCCGGCGAGCGCGACACCGCCGTGCAGGCCCTCGCGCAGGAGCCGCGCGCCGTGGTGCTGCTGGAAGCGCCGCACCGCATCGACAGCCTGGCCCGCGCGCTCGCCGTGCTGGGCGAGCGCCGCATCACCGTGGGCCGCGAGCTCACCAAGCAGTTCGAAGAGATCGCCACCGTGGCCGCCAGCGCGTTGCCCGACTGGTTCGGCGCCGACCGCGACCGCACGCGCGGCGAGTTCGCGCTGGTGCTGCATCCCGTGGCGGTGAGCGGCGACGGCGGTGCGGAAGGCGAGCGCGTGCTGCGCCTGTTGCTGGCGGAACTGCCGGTGAAGACCGCCGTGAAGCTGGCCGCCGAGATCAGCGGCGCGCCGCGCAACACGCTGTACGAGCTGGCGCTGCGCATCCGCAACGAAGCCGGCGACGACGAATAGCCCTCAGCCATCCAGCTCGGCATAGCGCCGAAAGATCCCGTCCTCGTTGAACGCGATGCGGCGCGGGCTCTGCAGATAGTCGTGCACGCGCTGGCGTCGCCGGATGTTGGCGTGCAGCTTCACGACTGCGGGCGTATTGGCCAGTGCCCGCGCAGCGGCTTTCGGAAAGGCGTACTGCAACCCATCCACCAGCTGGAACAGCGACAGGTCGGCATAGGTCAGCACGTCGCCGACCAGGTGCAGGTCGCCCGAAGGGTTGCGCTGCAGCACCTGCTCGAACCAGTTCAGGAACTTCGGAATGCGCGCCTCGCGGAAGGCCCGCGCACGCTGCAGGGCCGCGTCGCGCTGGTCTTCGTAGTAGTCGCCGGTCGAGATCGGGTGGTGGGTGTCGTGCGCCTCGGCCACCGCGTCGGCGATGGTGAGCTGCAGCTGATGCGTCCACAGCCCGTCGGATTCGCCGATGCCGGCCAGCCCGAGCTTGGGGCCGAGGTACAGCAGGATCGCGGCGGTCTGGCCGACCACGATGTCGCCGTCGACGAGGAACGGCGGTGCGAACGCGGGGCGCGGGTTGCCGGGGTCGCCGAGTCGTCGGCCCAGCGCGGACTCGCCGCCGCCTTGCGAGGCGGGCAGCCGCGCGACATCGACGTAGTCGGCGCCCGCTGCTTCGAGTGCGAGCCGCACGAATTCGCCGCGGCCCTGGATCGTGGGCCAGTAATGCAGTTGGTATGCCATGCGGCCATGGTGGCAGGGCCAGCGGGGCGCTGCAACCGGCGGCCGGCGGCGAGGGAGCTCAGATCAGGCGGCGAAGGCGCGCGGCCGATTCACCAGAACTTCCACCACGGACGCGGTGGCTGGCGCAGGGCGAGGGGGCGGGTGTCCAGGTCGGCGCTCTGGCTCGGCGGAATCGAATCGCCGAAGCGGCGGCGCATCTCGGCCTCCAGGGCATGTGCGATGCCGCGGGCCTGTTTCTCGCCGCGCAGCGCGCGCCGACGCCATTCGGCGGCGTGTGCTGCGAGGCTGGTTTCGTCCAGTTCGGAGAGCTCCATCATGCGGGGAATTTTTACATGCGTGCGTCCGGGTGACAGGGTGCAACGGCGTGTCACGGCCCGGTCGCGCGGATCTCCGGATCGGCCTTGTCGCGCAAGGCCGGGCCGGGTCGGGGAAGAAGTGAAAAAACCGGAAGCCCTTGCGGAATTTCCGGTCTTGAAGGTGGTCCCGCCGCCAGGAATCGAACCTGGATCTCAGCCTTCGGAGGGCCGAATTCTATCCGTTGAAATACAGCGAGAGGGGTGCTCCGGAATGCACCGGAGCCACACATTATGGCCTATCAGGCCGCGGTGGTTTCCGCGTCGTGCGCCGTCGGGACGCCACCGGCCGGCGTGCGCGGGAAACCGAGCCCGGCCAGGTAGACGCGGAAGGTGCGCCGGCCGGTCGACACGAGGTCGAAGGCCGTGGGGTCGAGCAGCCAGTTCTGGATCAGCCCGCCCATCAGGGCGTGCATGCCCTGCGCCGCGACCGCGCCCGGCAACGGCAGCCGGATGCGGGCGCGCCGCGCGGCCAGCCGCAGGGCCTTCTCGAAATCGACCACGCAGGCGTTGCGCGCGTCCAGGTGGCGCTGCTGCACCGAGGCCATGTCATGCGTGTACTCGACCTTGTGGGTCGCGATGTCGAACACGCGCCGCACCTGCGGGTCGGCGACCATGAGCGTCAGCGCATGGATCAGGCCTTCCTCGATCTCGACCAGCGGGTCATCGCCGGGGATGTCGCTCTTGGGCGGCGTCTCCAGCGGCAGGATCACGCGCTCCATCATGGCGTTGAACAGATCGGCCTTGTCCTTGAAGTGCCAGTAGATGGCGCCCCGGGTCGCGCCGGCCTGCTGCGCGATCTGCTGCAGCGTGGTCTGCGAAACACCTTGCGCCTGAAACAGCAGTTCCGCGGCATCGAGCAATCGATTCCGCGTCGCCAGTGCTTCTTCCTTCGTACGACGTGCCACCAAGTCTCCTGATTTGTAAAGCGAACGCCCTTTGCGTATCGTGGGGCCATTGCATGGCTGTCACTATACATCCATGAATGTATGTAAACTAGCGCGCTTCTCGGATGGCCCACCTGCCCGTGCTGGTTTACGGATCTCTCCCGCAAACGCGCCATCTCCCGTCTTCGCATCAAAGGAATCACATGCCTCTTCTGCATGTCTCGCGTCAACCGTCCTTGTCGTTTTCGCCGCGTCTCGCGACCGTGGCCCTCGTCTCCCTCCTGTTCCTGGCCGCCTGCGGCAAGGGCGAGGCCCCGGCCGGACCGGGCGGCGGTGGCGGTGGCGCCCGTCCGGCGCCTGAAGTCGGCGTGGTGACGGTCAAGCCCACCGACGTGGGCCTCGTGACCGAGCTGCCCGGCCGCCTCGAAGCCTCGCGCATCGCCCAGGTGCGCGCCCGCACCCCGGGCATCCTGCTCAAGCGCGAGTTCCGCGAAGGCAGCGACGTGAAGGCCGGCCAGCTGCTGTTCCGCATCGACCCCGCACCGCTGGTGGCCGCCACGCAGAACGCCCAGGCCGCCCTGGCCCGCGCCGAAGCCAACGCCGTGCAGGCCAAGGCACTGGCCGACCGCTACAAGCCGCTGGTCGAGGCCAACGCCGTGAGCAAGCAGGAATACGCGACCGCCGTGGCCTCCGCCAAGACGGCCGACGCCGACGTGGCCGCCAACCGCGCGCTGCTGCAGACCGCCAAGATCAACCAGGGCTACGCCGATGTCACCTCGCCCATCGCGGGCCGCATCGGCCGCGCGCTGGTCACCGAAGGCGCACTGGTCGGCCAGGGCGACGCCACCGAGCTGGCCGTGGTGCAGCAGATCAACCCGCTGTACGTGAACTTCACGCAGTCGGCCTCCGACGTGCTCAAGCTGCGCCGCGCCGTGGCCGCCGGCCAGTACAAGCGTGCGAGCGGCGAAGAAGCCGCGAGCATCCGCGTGGTGCTCGAAGACGGCACCGACTACGGGCAGGACGGCAAGCTGCTGTTCTCCGACCTCACGGTCGACCCGACCACCGGCCAGGTCACGCTGCGCGCCGAGATCCCGAACCCCAAGGGCGAGCTGCTGCCCGGCCTGTACGTGCGCGTGAAGCTCGAGCAGGCCCAGGTGACGAACGCCATCACGGTGCCGCAACAGGCCGTCACGCGCACCCAGCAGGGCGACCACGTGACGGTGGTCAGCGCCGACGGCAAGCTGAGCCAGCGCACCGTGAAGATCAGCGCCGCCAAGGACAACCAGTGGGTGGTGCTCGACGGCCTGAAGGCCGGCGAACAGGTGATGGTCGACGGCTTCCAACGCCTGCAGATGATGCCGCCCGGCACGCCCGTGAAGGCGGTGCCGTGGCAGAAGCCGACGCCGAACGGCGCGGCTGCACCCGCGGCACCGGCAGCGTCTGCTGCCGCAGCGGCACCCGCCGCCAGCCCGGCTTCGGCCCCGGCTGACAAGAAGTAATCAGGAGCGCCTCGCATGGCCAAATTCTTTATCGACCGACCTATCTTCGCGTGGGTGATCGCACTGTTCATCATCGTGGTGGGCGGCGTCGCCATCACGCAGTTGCCGATCTCGCAGTACCCGCCGGTGGCCCCACCGGCCATCGTGATCAACGTCGCCTACCCCGGTGCCTCCGCGCAAACGCTCGAGGACAGCGTGCTGTCCGTGATCGAGCGCGAGATGAACGGCTCGCCCGGCCTGATCTACATGGAATCGGTGGCCCAGGCCGACGGCACCGGCGCCATCACCATCAGCTTCGAGGCCGGCACCAACGAAGACCTCGCGCAGGTGGACGTGCAGAACCGGCTCTCGCGCGCCACGCCGCGGCTGCCTTCGGCCGTGACGCAGCAGGGCGTGCGCGTGGACAAGTCGCGCAACAACTTCCTGCTGTTCGCGATGCTGTCCTCGGACAACCCCGACTTCGACCCGGTGGCGCTCGGTGACTACGCCGCGCGCAACATCGTGCCGGAACTGCAGCGGATCGACGGCGTGGGCCAGGCCCAGCTGTTCGGCTCCGAGAACGCGATGCGCATCTGGATCGACCCGGCGAAGCTGCAAGGCTTCAACCTGTCGGCCAACGACGTCAATGCCGCAATCCGCGCGCAGAACGCCCAGGTGGCCTCGGGCACGCTCGGCGACCTGCCGAACATCCCCGGCCAGGCGATCTCCGCCACCGTGACGGTGAACGGCCAGCTCAACAGCGTCGAGCAGTTCCAGAACATCGTGCTGCGCGCCAACACCGACGGCTCGACCGTGCGCCTGAAAGACGTGGCGCGCGTCGAACTCGGCGGCCAGAACTACGCCACCTCCGCGCGCCTGAACGGCGTGCCCGCGGTCGGTATCGGCGTGCAGCCCACGCCCACCGGCAACGCGCTGAAGTCGGCCAAGGCCGTGCGCGCCAAGATGGCCGAGCTGGAACGCTACTTCCCCAAGGGCGTGAAGTGGGACATTCCTTATGACAGCTCGCGCTTCGTGCAGATCTCGATCTCCGAAGTGGTGAAGACGCTGTTCGAAGCCATCGCGCTGGTGTTCCTGGTGATGTTCCTGTTCCTGCAGAACTGGCGCTACACGATCATCCCGACGATCGTGGTGCCGATCGCGCTGCTGGGCACCTTCGCCACGCTGCTTGCACTCGGCTTCTCGATCAACGTGCTCACCATGTTCGGCATGGTGCTGGTGATCGGTATCGTGGTGGACGACGCCATCGTGGTGGTGGAGAACGTCGAGCGCATCATGAGCGAAGAGGGGCTGTCGCCGCTCGACGCCACGCGCAAGGCGATGCAGCAGATCTCGGGCGCCATCATCGGCGTGACCGTGGTGCTGATCTCGGTGTTCGTGCCGCTGGCCTTCTTCGCGGGCTCGACCGGCAACATCTACCGCCAGTTCTCGGCGGTGATGGTGGCCTCGATCGGCTTCTCGGCCTTCATGGCGCTGTCGCTCACGCCGGCGCTGTGCGCCACGCTGCTCAAGCCGGTGGAAGCCGGCCACCACCATGAGAAGCGCGGCTTCTTCGGCTGGTTCAACCGCGGCTTCTCGCGCACGGCCAAGGGCTACGAAGGCGTGGTCGCACGCATCCTGCGCCGCGCCGCACGCTACCTCGTGATCTACGCCGCGATCATCGGCGCCGTCGCGTACTTCTACACGCACCTGCCGAGCTCGTTCCTGCCCGAGGAAGACCAGGGCAACATCATCGTGAACGTGCAGCTGCCCCCGGGCGCGACGCAAGAGCGTTCGCTGTCGGTGATGCAACAGGTCGAAGGCTTCATCCTGAAGCAGCCTGAAGTGCAGAGCATCGTGAGCGTGATGGGCTTCAGCTTCTCCGGCCAGGGCCAGAACGCGGGCCTTGCCTTCGTGACGCTGAAGGACTGGGAAGAACGCAAGGACCCGGCCAACTCGGCCAGCGCGCTGGCCGGCCGTGCCTTCGGTGCGCTGTCGGGCATCCGCGACGCCTTCATCTACCCGCTGAGCCCGCCGCCGATTCCCGAGCTGGGCAACGCCAGCGGCTTCAGCTTCCGCTTGCAAGACCGCGCGGGCGCAGGCCACGAGGCGCTGATCAACGCGCGCAACCAACTGCTGGGCATGGCCTCGCAGAGCAAGATCCTCGCGCAGGTGCGCCCTGACGGCCTGGAAGACGCGCCGCAGCTGGAGATCGACATCGACCGCGACAAGGCCAACGCCCTGGGCGTGAGCTTCGACGCGATCAACAGCGCGCTGTCGACCTCGCTGGGTTCGAGCTACATCAACGACTTCCCGAACCGCGGCCGCCTGCAGCGCGTGGTGGTGCAGGCCGATGCGCCGGCACGGATGCAGCCGGACGACCTGCTGCGCCTGAACGCCGTCAACACCAAGGGCCAACCGGTGCCGCTGTCGGCTTTCGCGACCACCAAGTGGGTCTCGGGCGCCACGCAGACCGTGCGCTACAACGGCTACCCCGCCATCCGCATCAGCGGTGACGCGGCGCCGGGCCAGAGCACGGGCGCGGCCATGGCCGAGATGGAAAAGCTCGCCGGCCAGCTGCCGCAAGGCTTCGGCTTCGAGTGGACCGGCCAGTCGCGTGAAGAAAAGCTCGCCGGCTCGCAGGCCATGATCCTGTACGGCTTCGCGATCCTGGCGGTGTTCCTCTGCCTGGCCGCGCTGTACGAGAGCTGGTCGATCCCGCTGTCGGTGATCCTGGTGGTGCCGCTGGGCGTGCTGGGTGTGCTGGTGGCGACGATGCTGCGCGCCTATTCCAACGACGTGTACTTCCAGGTGGGCCTGATCACGATCATCGGCTTGTCCGCGAAGAACGCGATCCTGATCATCGAGTTCGCGAAAGACCTGCAGGCGCAGGGCCGCGGCGTGGTCGAGGCCGCGCTCGAGGCCGCGCACCTGCGGTTCCGTCCCATCATCATGACCTCGCTGGCCTTCGGCCTGGGCGTGCTGCCGCTGGTCCTGGCCTCGGGCGCAGGCTCGGCGAGCCAGCGTGCCATCGGCACCGGCGTGCTCGGCGGCATGGTGACCGGCACGGTCCTGGCCGTGATCTTCGTGCCGGTGTTCTTCGTGGTGGTGCGCACGCTGTTCAAGGGCAGCGCGCGCCAGCACGAGGCCGACAAGCGGCATGCGGCAGCGGCCGGCATCACGGGAGATACCACACACCATGACTAAGAAACCTCTGATCCCCACCGTGCTGGCAGCAGCGATGCTGCTGGCGGGCTGCTCGCTGATCCCGACCTACGAGCGCCCCGCGGCGCCGGTGCCGACGACCTACCCGGGTGACCCGGCACAGCCGTCGGGCCCCGCCGCGGCCGCCCTGCCCTGGCAGGACTTCTTCACCGACCCGCGCCTGGCGGGCCTGATCCAGACGGCGCTGGCGAACAACCGCGACCTGCGCGTGTCGGTGCTCAACATCGAGCAGGCGCGTGCGCAGTTCCAGATCGAGCGCTCGGCGCTGTTCCCGGCGCTCGGCCTCACGGGCACGGGCTCGCGCTCGAGCCCCAACGCCTACCAGGCGATCGATCCGACGCAGGGCAGCGTGGCCTCGCAGTACGCCGTCAACTTCGGCTTCACCGCGTGGGAGCTCGACTTCTTCGGCCGCATCCGCGCGCTGAAGGACCAGGCGCTGTCGCAGTACCTGGCCACCGAAGAGTCGCGCAAGGCCGCGCAGATCAGCCTGATCGCGGCCGTGGCCAGCGGCTGGCTCACGCTGCTGGCCGACGACGAGTTGCTCGAGATCACGCGCCAGACCATGGTCACGCGCGACGAATCGGTGCGCCTGACCAAGCTGCGCTTCGACAACGGCGTGTCGTCCGAGATCGACTTCCAGGCTGCGAACTCGCAGGCCGAGACCGCGCGCGCCGCCTATGCGCAGCAGCAGCGTGCCCGCCTGCAGGACGAGAACGCGCTCGCCCTGCTGCTGGGCGCGCCGGTGCCGGCCGAGGCCACCGCCGGCGGCACCAAGGGTCTCGCGGGCATCCGCCCGATGCCCGACGTGCCGGCCGGCCTGCCCTCCGACCTGTTGACCGAGCGGCCTGACATCCGCGCGGCCGAGCAGCAGCTGATCGCGGCCAACGCCAACATCGGTGCGGCGCGTGCGAACTTCTTCCCGCGCGTGTCCCTCACCAGCTCGATCGGCACCGCGAGCAGCGAGTTCTCGAACCTGTTCGACCGCGGCACCAAGGCCTGGAGCTTCGCGCCCACGGTCACGCTGCCGATCTTCGATGCAGGCCGCAACATCGCGGGGCTCAACTCGGCCAAGGCCGGGCGCGAGATCGCGGTGGCGCAGTACGAGAAGTCGGTGCAGACCGCGTTCCGCGAAGTGGCCGACGCCCTCGCGGGCCGCGCCACGCTGGGCGAGCAGGCGCGCGCGCAGACCGCGCAAGCCGACGCCGAGGCGGTGCGCTACAAGCTGTCCGACCTGCGCTATCGCAACGGCATCGCCAGCGCGCTCGACCTGCTCGACGCACAGCGTTCGCTGTTCACGGCGCAGCAATCGGCGGTGGCCACGCGCCTGCTGCAGCTGCAGAACCAGGTCACGCTGTACAAGACGCTGGGTGGCGGCTGGGCCACACGCAACAACGGTTGAGACACCTGCGCGTCCGATATGGAGAGGTCAATTGCCCGCGCGGGCAAAGGGCCTCTCTATAATCGCCGGTTGGTTAGAAAAAGCCCCCGACGAGCCCCCCGTTATTGAGGACGCCATGAGCGCAGACCCGCACAACCAGGCCACAGAAGAAGCCCATACCGGCCCGATCAAGAACCCGAAGCAACTGCTGCTCGCGGTATTTTTCTCTTTCATCATTCCGATCCTGATCATCGTGGGCCTCGTGTCCTATGTGGTCTCGGGCACCAAGCCCGCCGGTACCGCGGAGGGCGACAACATGGCGCTCTACGGCGTGACCAAGGAATCGCGCGACCGTGAAGTGGCCGAGCGCCTCAAGAAGGTCGGCTCCATCGAGATCCGTGACGCCAACCGGCCGCTGGCCGCTGGCGATGCCGTGTTCAAGGCACAGTGCGTGGCCTGCCACGGCGCGCCCGGCATCCCCGGCGCCCCGCACCTGAACGACGCCGCAGCCTGGGGCCCGCGCATCGGCCAGGGCTACGCGACGCTGCTCGAGCACGCGCTCAAGGGCAAGGGCGCCATGCCCGCCCAGGGCGGTGGCGACTTCGAAGACATCGAAATCGGCCGTGCCGTGGTGTACCTGGCCAACGCCGGTGGCGCCAAGTTCCCGGTGCCGGACCGTCCGGCAGCGGCTGCCGCGCCGGCCGACGGTGCATCGGCTGCGGCCAGCGCGCCTGCCAAGTAAGCAATCGACGGCGCCTCGCGCCCATGAAAAAACCGGCTCTCAGGCCGGTTTTTTTACGTCCGGACGATCCGGATTGCTATCTTTTCAATAGCTATACAGCCACGCCTGCATGGCGCTCTGCCGGGCTCAGCACATGGCCGAAGCGCCCCGGCAGGTCGGCCGCGCGCACCGGCTCCGGCGTCCAGACGCCCTGCTCCACGGCCTCGGCGGCGATGCCCACGTCCTGCGTGTGCACCAGCCCGAGCCCCGCCGGCGCGACCAGATAGAGCCGGCCCTCTTCGTCAAGCAGGCAGCCCGACACCTCGGCCGGCACGCCCGTGTGGGCCGTGACCGTGAAGGCGCCCTCGCCCTGCTGCGCCACGCGCCACACCAGCGGCGCCGCCTCCAGCTCGACATACACGCGCTGCGGCCCGTTCTGGAAGAACCACTGGCCGTCGGCGTCGTGCTCGTAGTTGCGGTGGATGAAGTCGATCAGCTTGTCGTGCCGCAGCATCGAGCCCTTGGCGCTGCGAAACGGGCCCTGGGCCTGCGTGCGGTCGTCGCGCATGTACCAGTTGCCGCGCGCGTCCAGGCCGAGCCAGCCGTAGCAGTGCGGCACGTTCGGCCACTTGGCCAATGCCTGTTTGACGATGTCATCCATGGGCCGTATTTTGCGCCCGCGTCGACGAGAGGTGGTGGGCCAGCCACCCTCCTACGCGCTCGGGCATTCCGCCCACGTGCCCCGGCGGCAGGCCAAGCGGAAAGCCCACGTGGCCGCCACCCGCGGGCTGCCACAGCGTGACGTGCGACCCGACCTCCTTCGGCCCCGGCAGGCTGCGGGCCGGAATGAAGGGGTCGTTGCGTGCGTTCACCACCAGCGCGGGCACGCGGATCGCGCCCAGCAGCGGCTTGGACGAGCCGCGCGCCCAGTAGTCGTCGGTGTTGCGAAAGCCGTGCAGCGGCGCGGTGAACACGTCGTCGAAGTCATACAGGTCGCGCGCGGCCATCAGCCGGTCGCGGTCGAACAGGCCCGGGAACTGCGCCAGCTTGGCCAGCGCCTTGGGCTTCATGGTGGCGAGGAACATGCGCGTGTAGACCAGCCGGTTGAAGCCGCGCCCGATCGCCTCGCCGCCCGCCGCGAGGTCGAGCGGCGCGCACACCGACGCCACCGCGTCGACCGAGGCCCGCGCGCTCTCGCCGGCCTCGCAGGCCCAGCGCAGCAGCGCATTGCCGCCCAGCGAGACGCCGGCCGCCAGCACCGGCCCGCCGCCGCCCTGCACCACGTGCTGCGCGTGCATGCGCCGCAGGATCCAGTCGATCTCCTCGTGGTCGCCCGAGTGGTAGGCGCGCGGCGCGAGGTTCAGCTCGCCGCTGCAACCGCGAAAGTGCGGCACCGCGAAGGCCATGCCACGCGACGCAGCGAAAGCCGCGAAGGCCTCGGCGTAGTGACTGCGCGACGAGCCCTCGAGCCCGTGGAACAGCACCAGCAGCGGCCGGGGGCCGGGCTGCGGCGCATCGACGAAGTCGACGTCGATGAAGTCGCCGTCCGGCGCGGTCCAGCGCTCGCGGCGGTACACCGGCGCCGGCCCGTCGAAACGGCGCGCGCACAGCGCGGCCCAGATGGTCTGCAGGTTGCCGCCGGGCAGCCAGCGCGGGGCGTCGTAGCCCATGGCGTCGTAGGCAACGGGCGACGCGGAATCCGGTGAGAAAGAGGAAGAAGGAAAGGGAGAGGCCATCGCTCGGGGCAGGACTCAGTGCAGGACCTGCGGTGGATCGTTCGCGTCGTCCGGCTCGCGCGCGCTGCCCGGGCTCGCGTGGTGCGCCACCATGCGCCAGCCCTGCGCGGTCTTGTGATACACGTTGGTGGCCAGCACGAAGGCATGGCGCGGCCCCTCGGCCGTGAGCACCTCGATGCGCTCCAGCACGTTGTGCACGGCGCTCGCCAGCGACTCGATCTTGCGCACGCGCGCCGGCGTCGCATGGATGGCACCGTTGGCGAACATCTGCTCGAAGGCCGCGCGGATCGCCACCGCGCCCACCAGCCGCGGGCCGCCCGGGTGGACGCAGAACACCTCGTCCTCGTCGGCCCAGCAGGCCATCAGCGCATCGACATCGCCGCGTTGCAGCGCTTCGTAGAAGGCGGCCTCGACATCGTCGGCAGTGCCGCCGATGGCCGCGGCGGCGCGGAAAGGGGTCTTGGGCATGGCGGTGAAGGGCGAGAGCGAAGGGGGTAGGCCGGATTTTGCCCTGCCCATGTCACGGCCATGTGGCAGCGGGTGACTGGGCAGTGGCTGCCTCGGGGGCGGACGCGGGAATCAGCCACGCACGTG
This sequence comes from Variovorax sp. GW460-12-1-14-LB1, assembly GCF_059423605.1. Taxonomy (NCBI): domain Bacteria; kingdom Pseudomonadati; phylum Pseudomonadota; class Betaproteobacteria; order Burkholderiales; family Comamonadaceae; genus Variovorax; species Variovorax sp. GW460-12-1-14-LB1. Next base: position 75,795 of record NZ_JBWKYF010000018.1, on the reverse strand, counting down.
CCGCCGCCTCGGTGGCGCCCTGCGCGGCCTGCCACACCATCTCGGGCGCGGCCACGTGGACGCCGGGCGGCGCCACGCACAGCGCGAGGTCGACCAGCTCGGCCATCTTGGGCGCGCGCACAGGTTGCTCGTTGGCCGGCACCATGAATCGCATGATCGACAGCATCCAGGCCGCGAGCCGCTCGCCCAGGTTGGCCAGGCGCACGTCGGCCGGCTTGCGCGCCGAGCGCAGCAGGATCAGGCGCTCGAAGTCGCAGGCGACCACGGCCTGCTCGTCGAGGCTGGCCAGCCCGCGCTTGAGCGCCTCGGGCAGCCGGCCGCGGTCGTGCGGCTGCACGATGGCCAGCGTGCGCACGCCGCTGGCACGCAGCCAGCGCGCCAGCTCGGGCAGGTCGGCAGGTTCGGGGTGCCACAGCGCGCGCTCGCGGCCGTGGTACAGGCGCGGCGGATCGAAGGCGACCACCGCCACGTCGGCCGCCACCAGCGGCCACTCCGCGATCGGCAGCGCCGGGCACTGAACCGTCTCGACGCCGGGCAGCCCGTCGTGCATGGGCTCGCGCGCCAGCACGCGCGTGCGCTGGAAGCGGTGGCGGCCCGCGAGCCGGTGCAGCAGTTCCTGGCCGAGCGCGCCGGTCGCACCCGCGATCAGCAGCGTGCCGGTGGGCGGCGCGGCAGCGGGCGGGACCGCGCGGTTCGCAGCCTGCAGGGCGTGGAGGGGATCGAGGGCCATGACCCCATCTATGCTAACTTCGGCCTCCTTCTGCGGAGGTAATGCAAATGATGATGAAGCGCTGGTTCCTGATTCTCGCGGCCGTCCTGTCCCTCAGCGGATGCGGCTACAACCAGTTCCAGTCCCTCGACGAGGCCAGCAAGTCGGCCTGGAGCGAGGTCCTCAACCAGTACCAGCGGCGTGCCGACCTCGTGCCGAACATCGTCGCCACCGTGAAGGGCGAGGCCAGCTTCGAGCAGGACACGCTCACCAAGGTGATCGAGGCGCGCGCCAAGGCCACCTCGATCCAGGTGACGCCCGAGACGCTCAACAACCCCGAGGCCTTCAACAAGTTCCAGCAGGCGCAGGGCGAGCTGTCGTCGGCGCTGTCGCGCCTGATGGTGGTGGCCGAGCGCTACCCCGACCTCAAGGCCAACCAGGCCTTCCGCGACCTGCGCGTGACGCTCGAGGGCACCGAGAACCGCATCACCGTGGCGCGCAACCGCTACATCGAGAGCGTGCAGGAGTACAACGTGCTCGCGCGCAGCTTCCCGACCAACCTCACGGCCATGGTCTTCAGCTACAAGCCGAAGGCGAATTTCTCGGTGCAGAACGAAGCCCAGATCTCGACGCCGCCCACGGTCGATTTCAGCACCCCCAAGAAGTAAGAAGCGGCGCCGATGGCCGCAGCCCTGATCCGCCGCGCACTGGCAGCGATCTTCATCGCGGCCCTCGCATGGGCCGGCCTGCCCGCGCTCGCGCAGGGCCTGCTGCCGATCCCCACGCTCACGGCGCGCGTGATCGACCAGACCGGCACGCTCGACGCCGCGCAGCGCTCGGGCCTGGAAACCAAGCTCGCGGCCTTCGAGCAGCGCAAGGGCTCGCAGATCGTGGTGCTGATGGTGCCGACCACGGCGCCCGAAGACATCGCGAGCTACACGCAGCGCGTGGGCGACGCCTGGAAGATCGGCCGCAAGGGCGTGGGCGACGGCCTCCTGGTCATCGTCGCCAAGGACGATCGCAAGATGCGCATCGCCACGGCCAAGACGCTCGAAGGCGCGGTGCCCGACCTCGCGGCGGTGCGCATCATCGACGAGGAGATGAAGCCGCGCTTTCGCAACAACGACTTCGCGGGCGGCCTGAACGCGGCGGTGGACCGACTCATCGGTCTGGTCGACGGCGAACCGCTGCCAGAGCCTTCGCGCAACAGCCAGAGCGGCAGCAGCAATGACGGCTTCGACTGGGAGAACCTCGCGATCTTCCTGTTCGTGGGTGTCTTCGTCGGCGCCCCGATCGCGCGCGCCATCCTGGGCAAGACGATGGGCTCGGTCGCCATGGGCGGCGGCATCGGCGTGGTCGCGTTCTTCCTCACGACCAGCACCGTGATCGCGGTGATCGCCGGGCTGATCGCGCTCATGGTCTCGCTGTTCTCGGGCCTTGCCGGCTTCGGCCCCGGTCGCGGCGGCCGAGGCGGCGGCGGTGGAGGTGGCTGGAGCAGCGGCGGAGGTGGCGGCGGCTGGAGCAGTGGCGGCGGAGGTGGTGGCGGCGGATTCAGCTCCGGCGGCGGTGGCAATTTCGGCGGCGGCGGCGCGTCGGGAGACTGGTGAACCCCATGGCAACTGCAGACCCCACGCTCTTCTCGAAGCTGGGCCGCATCTGGCGGCATCGCTGGACCGACGAAGCCGCCGTGCGCCGCGTGCTGCCGGCCGACGCGATGCAGCGCCTGGCCGGCCGCGTGGCCGCGAGCGAGCGCCGCCACAGCGGCGAGATCCGCATCTGCGTCGAGGCCGGCCTGCCGATGTCCTACCTGTGGCGCCACGCACCGCCCCGGGAGCGCGCCGTGACGCTGTTCGGCAAGCTGCGCGTGTGGGACACCGCACACAACAACGGCGTGCTGATCTACCTGCTGCTGGCCGAGCACGCGATCGAGATCGTGGCCGACCGCGGCATCGACGCCCACGTGGGCTCCGCCGAATGGGCCGCCATGACGCAGCGCATGGCCGTGGCCTTCCGCGAAGGCCGCTTCGAGGACGGCATCACGCTGGCGCTGGAAGAGGTGTCGGCGCTGCTGATGGCCCACTTCCCGCTGGCCGACGACCAGCCCGACACCAACGAGCTGCCCGACGCGCCCGTGGTGCTCTGAGGCCCGGCGCCCTGCGCGCCTTGCAATCCAGACACACGGCCCCTATTTTTCGGGCATGACCGAATCCGAATCGCTGCACATCGTCTGCCCGCACTGCCACACGACCAACCGCGTGCGCACGGCGCAACTGGGCAGCGCGCCCGACTGCGGCAGCTGCCACCGCCCGCTGTTCACCGGCCACTCCACCGCACTGCCCGACGTGGCCACCTTCGATCGCCACATCGCGCGCAACGAGATCCCGGTGCTGGTCGATTTCTGGGCGCCCTGGTGCGGCCCCTGCCGCCAGATGGCGCCGGCCTACGAACAGGCGGCGGCCCAGCTCGAACCGCAGGTGCGGCTGGCCAAGGTCGACACCGAGGCGGTGCAGGCGCTGGGCGCGCGCTTCAACATCCGCAGCATCCCGACGCTGGCCCTGTTCAAGGGCGGCCGCGAGGTCGCACGGCAGGCCGGCGCGATGGGCGCGGCCGACATCGTGCGCTGGGTCAAGGCCAACGGCGCGGGCTGATCCGACCACTGGCCGCGTTCACTTGCGCGGCGGCATCTTCGCCATCGCGTCGAGCATGTTCATCTTCATGCCGTTGCCCATGACCATGTCGCCCGGCTTCTGGCCCGGCTTGCAGGGGCCGACCCACTTGGCGTCGACGACGCTCGTGCCTTCGGTGCGGCCCATCAGCGGCGGGCTGTAGGTCGACTTGCTTTCCACGCGGTAGGCGCTGCTGAAGTCGCCACTCATCACGGCCCGTGAGGTCGCGGTGGTGGGGCCGATCTTGCAGACCGAGTCGATGACCAGCTTCACGCCTTCGAGGCGCAGGTCCTGCTTCGAGCACATGTCCTTGCCCATGCCCTGGCCCATCTCGCGCATCGCCTTGTCGGTGGCCGCGTCGATGCACTGCTGGATCGTCTGGCCCGGCGCCTTGGCCGTGGCCGCGCCGCCCTCTCCGGTCTGGATTTCCCACAGGCCCGGCTTGCGCGCCGGGTAGTCGATGGCCAGCGCGGGGCTGGCGAGAAGACAGGCGACGGCAGCGAGGGAGAACAGGCGAAAGGTCATGGCGGGCTCGGTGGACGGCGATGCCGCTTTGTACCGTCGGCGCCCGCGCGGCGGAATACCGCGATCGGTCTAAGCCGCGACTGGCGCCAGGGCCGCTGATGGGCGCTCGCGCAACGCGAAGCCCAGCGCCAGGCCCAGCCCGAGGCCGCCCAGCACGTCGATCAGCACATGCTGACGCACCGCCATCGTCGAGTACACGATGGCCACCGCCCACGCGAGGTTGAGCAGCCGCAGCCAGCCCGGCGCGTCGGCTTCGCGCAGCTGCCGCGCCAGCACCATGCAGGCGAACACCGAGAACGACACGTGCAGCGACGGAAAAGCGTTGCCCGCCGCGTCGAAGGTCTTGAGGAAGTGCAGCGACGAACCCGGCGCGGCATCGATCGCGAAGTTCGGGATCGCCGTCGGCATCCACCAGAACACGGCCAGCGCGATCGCCGTCATCACCGCGCAGCCGATGGCGACGGTGTTCAGCTCGCGCCGGTCCTTGGCCAGCAGCACTGGCAGCGCGATGTAGGCCCACAGCGTGAGGTACACCGGCAGCATCGCCGGCCAGAACGCGATCAGCCGGTCGACGGCCGTGAGCGGCAGCACCCACGCCGGCCCGGCGTGGTGCATGACCCAGAAGTACAGCGGGAAGAAGCCCAGCGTGGCGACGGTGTTGCCGGCCAGCTTGAGCAGCCACAGCGTCCGGCAGCGCTGCCAGAGGGCGCGCGGCCATGAAGGCTGAGGCGAAGGGGCGTCGAAAGAAGATGAGGAGTGCGTCATGGCGGCCACTGGTGCCGCGGCCTCGCCTCGTTTCAACGAGGCCCGTGCGCGGCTACCAGGGCGTCCACTTTAATTCGCTTCCAGCCGACGCCACCGTGCGCTCGATGAAGCGCACGCCGCGCGCCCCGTCTTCCACGCGCGGATAGTCGGCCGCGAGCGGATCGGCCACCTGCCCCGCGAGCCGCGCGCGGATGTCCGCCGCCACGCCCGCATAGACATTCGCGAATGCCTCGATGAAGCCTTCGGGATGGCCGGCCGGCAGGCGGCTCGCGCGCCGCGCCGACTCGCACAGCCAGGGCGCGCCGCGCGTGAGCACGCGCCGGGGCCCGTCGTGCGGCAGGTGCACGAGCTGGCTCGGCTGTTCCTGGCGCCATTCGAGCGTGCCCAGCGTGCCGGAGACGCGCAGGCGCAGGTCGTTCTCCAGCCCGGTGTTGATCTGCGAGGCCACCAGCACGCCGCGCGCACCGCCTTTGAAGCGCAGCAGCAGGCTCCCGTCGTCGTCGAGCAGGCGCCCCGGCACCAGCGCGCCGAGGTCGGCGCACAGGCTCTCGATCTCCAGGCCGGTGACGGTGGCCACGAGGTTCTCGGCATGCGAGCCGATGTCGCCGATGGCGCCGGCCGCGCCGCTGCGCGCGGGGTCGGTGCGCCAGTCGGCCTGCTTGTTGCCGCCCGCGGCTTCCACGTGGCTGGCGAGCCAGCCCTGGTTGTATTCGACGACGACCTTGCGGACCTCGCCGATCTGGCCCGTGCGCACCATCTCGCGCGCTTGCCGCACCATCGGGTAGCCGGTGTAGTTGTAGGTCACGCCGAACACCGTGCCCTGCTTCGCCACGGTGGCGACCAGCGCATCGGCCTGCGCGCGCGTGTGCACCAGCGGCTTGTCGCACACCACATGGAAGCCCGCCTCCGCGAAGGCCTGCGCCACCGGGTAGTGCACATGGTTGGGCGTGACGATCGAGACGAAGTCGATGCGCTCATCGGCCGGGCGCTTCAGCTCGTCGGCCAGCAGCGCCTGCCAGTCGCCGTGGTTGCGGTCGTCGGCCAGGCCGAGGTCGCAGCCCGAGGCGCGCGCCTTGTCCGGACTCGACGACAGCGCGCCGGCGACCAGCGCGATCTGGCCGTCGAGCGCCATGGCCTTGCGGTGCACGGCGCCGATGAAGGCGTCGCGACCGCCGCCGACCATGGCGCAGCGCAGGGGACGTGCAGCGATCTCGGTCACCTTAGAACGGCGAATTGGGATGGTAGAAATCTTTCGCGTTTTCCTTGGTGATCAGCACCGACGGAATGATCGTGGTCGCCGGCAGCTTCTCGCCCTTCAGGCGTGCCTCGGCCGTGAGCTTGATCGCGTCGTAGATGAACTTGGGCGAGTAGCTCACGTCGGCCGTGATGCGCTTGTCCTTGCCGTCCATGATGGTCTTGACCATGTCCTTGGCGCCGGCGCCGCCGAACACGATCTTGATGTCGTCGCGCTTGGCCTGCGAGATGGCCTTGAGCACGCCCACGGCCATGTCGTCGTCGGCGGCCCAGATGGCGTCGATCTGCTTGAAGCGCGTCAGGTAGTCCTGCGTGACCTTGAAGGCGTCGTCGCGGTTCCAGTTGGCGTACTTGGCGTCGAGCAGCTTGATGTCGGGGCTGCCCTTGAGCACCGCGTTGAAGGCGTCCATGCGCTCGTTGTCGAGCGTGGTCGCGATGCCGCGCAGCGCCACCACATTACCCTTGCCGCCGAGCTGCTTGACGATGTACTCGGCCGGGATCTTGCCGAAGGCCGTGTTGTCGCCGGCCACGTACGCGTCCTGCGCGCTGGTGTCGGTCAGGCCGCGGTCGACCACGGTGACGTACGCGCCCTTGGCCTTGACCTGCGCGACCGGCTTGGTGAGCGCGGCCGATTCGAACGGGAACACGACGAGTGCGTTGATCTTGGTGACCGTCGACAGGTCCTGCAGCTGGTTGGCCTGCTCGGGCGCATTGGCGGCGGTCTTGATCGTGATCTTCAGGTCCTTGTGCTGCTTCTCGAGGTCCTTCTTCGCCTGGTTGGCCCAGTAGTTGATGCCGCCCATGAAGCTGTGCGTGGCCGCGGGAATCGACACGCCGAGGTTGACCTTGTCCGCGGCAAGCGCGGGCAGGCTGGCGGCGAACGCTGCGGTGGCAACCGCCGTGAGCGCGAGGCGTCGGGTGAAAGTCGTCATGCTGGATGTCTCCTCTTTGGTGGTGGAACGGAACGAACGGAAAACTAGCGCCGGCCTCTTTGGAGGAACGCGACGACGATGATCACGAAGCCCTGCACCGCCGCGTTCAGGTACACGCTGATGATGCTGGTGAGGTTCAGGATGTTGCTGATGACCGAGAGCAGGATCGCGCCCACCACCGTGCCGGTGATGCTGCCCGCGCCGCCCTTCAATGCGGTGCCGCCGACGATCACCGCGGCAATGGCTTCGAGTTCCCACAGCAGGCCGGTGGTCGGCGAGGCCGAGCCCAGGCGCGGCACGTACAGCAGCGTGGCAATGCCCACGCACACGCCGAGCAGCACGTAGGTGAGGATCTTCACGCGGTCGACGTCGACGGCCGCGTAGCGCGCCACCTGCTCGTTGGAACCGATGGCCTGCACGTAGCGTCCGTAGGCCGTGCGATTCAGGATGACGCCGCCGATGACCGCGACGATCACGAACACCCACACCGGCACCGGGATGCCCGCGAGGCTCGCGTAGTACACCGGCGCGTAGAGATCGGACAGCTCGTTGTCGAGCGTGAGCGCGCCGCCGTCGGCAAAGTACGTGAGGTACGCGCGGAAGATGCCCAGCGTGCCCAGCGTCACGATGAAGGGCTCGATGCGGCCCTTGGTGATGAGCAGGCCGTGCGCCAGGCCGAACAGCGCGCCGAGCACCACGGCGAGCACCGCGCCCATCATCACCGCCATCAGCGGCGAGCCCGAGGCCGGGCCGGCCCAGTTGATGAACATGATCACGCTGCCCGCGATGAGCGCGGCCATCGAGCCCACCGACAGGTCGATGCCGCCCGAGATGATCACGAAGCACATGCCCACCGCGATGATGCCGATGAAGGCGGTGCGCGTGAGCACGTTCATCGCGTTGTCGACGGTGGCGAAGTCGCCGTTGAGCAGCGTGCCCGCGATGCACAGCAGCACGAGGCCGATGACCGGGCCGAGGCCGTGCAGGCGCTCGGTCCAGCGCGGCTTGGCCTCGCTGCGATGCGCTGCTGCCGCGGTGACGGCCGCTTCAGGCTGCGGTGGAGGTGTCTGCAGTTCCGGTGGCATGAGCGATGAGCTCCTCTTCAGTCAGGTGGGTCGCGTCGAGCGTGGCAACGAGCCGGCCCGCACGCATCACCGCGACGCGGTGGCACAGGCCGATCAGCTCCATCAGCTCGGACGAGACGACGATCACCGCGAGGCCTTCGCGGGCGAGTCGCTGGATCAGGAAATAGATGTCGCGCTTGGCGCCGATGTCCACGCCGCGTGTGGGCTCGTCCAGCACCACCACCTTGGGCTGCGGCTGCAGCACCTTGGCGAGCGCGAGCTTCTGCTGGTTGCCGCCCGACAGCGACGAGGCCCGCACGTCGAGCGAGCCGGTGCGGATGCCGTAGTCCTTCACCGCCTCGCCGAGCGCCGCGCGTTCCGCGTCGGGCTTCAGCCAGGGCTGTGCATAGCGCTCGAGCGCCATCAGCGTGAGGTTCTGGCGCAGGCCGAAGTGCACGTGCAGGCCCTTGCCCTTGCGGTCTTCGCTGAGGTAGGTGAGGCCGTGTTTCGCGGCATCGCGCGGGTTGCGCCAGCCCTTGCCGTGCGGCACGGGCTCGCCGCGCATCTCGACCGTGCCGCTGGCGGGGCGCAGCCCGAGCAGGCCTTCGAAGAGTTCAGTGCGGCCCGCGCCGACGAGGCCCGCGAAGCCGAGGATCTCGCCGGGGCGCACCTCGAAGCTCGCGTCCTGCGCCCAGCCGGGGACGCTGAAATTGCGCACGCGCAGGGCGGGCGCGTCAGCGGCCACGACGAGGTCGCGCGGCGGGTACAGGTCGGCGAGTTCGCGGCCCACCATGAGGTTGGCCATCTGCTGGCGCGAGACCTCGGGCGTCGGTGCGCGCGCCACGAAGCGGCCGTCGCGCATCACGATCACCTCGTCGGTGACCTGCTCCACTTCGTCGAGCTTGTGCGAGATGTAGACGATGGTCACGCCGTCGGCGCGCAACTGTGCGATGAGCTTGAACAGGCGCTCGGTCTCGCCGGGCGTGAGCGTGGCGGTGGGCTCGTCCATGACGAGCAGGCGCGCCCGGCGGGCGATGGCCTTCGCGATCTCGACGAGCTGCTTCTCGGCGACGATGAGGCGACGCACCTTGGTGCGCGGGTCGATGGCCAGGCCGACGGCGGCGAGCGCGGCGGCGGCATCGCGTTCCATCGCGGCGTCGTCGAGCAGGAACCCCTTCTTTTTCTCGTGGCCCAGGAAGATGTTCTGCGCCACGCTGAGGTCTTCGGCGAGGTTGAACTCCTGGTGGATCAGCACGATGCCCAGCGCCTCGGCATCGCGCGAGCTCGTGAACTGCTGCGGCTGGCCGTTGACGCGCAAGGTGCCGCCGCTGAGGCTTTCGTAGCCCGACAGGATCTTCATCAGCGTGGACTTGCCCGCGCCGTTCTCGCCCAGCAGGCCATACACGCGCCCCGGCGCGAGCGCAAAGCTCACGCCGTGCAGCACCTGCACGGGGCCGAAAGCCTTCACCACGCCGTCGAACTCGACGGCCACGCTGCCCTTGGTTGCCACGGCGTTCGTCATGGCGCCACCCCGCGGGCCTTGAGCGTTTCCTGCATCGCCAACACGCCCGCGCCGACGAGGCCGCCCTGCGTGCCCAGCGGCGTGTACTGGATCTCCAGGTGCCGCGTCGACAGCGCGAGCGAGCGCTGGTAGACGCTCTGGCGCACGGCCGCGAGAAACAGCGGTCCGATGCGCGTGATGCCGCCGCCGATGAACACGTGCGAGGGATTGAAGAAGTTGACGACCGACGCGAGCATCTGGCCGATGAGGCTGCCGGCGCGCTGGATGATGGCGTTGGCTGCCGGATCGCCGCCGCGGCTGGCCTGCCCCACGTCGAAGGCATCGATGCGCCCGCGCGTGCGCAGGCATTCGGCGAGCGTCGCGCTTTCGCCGGCTTCGGCCGCCTGCATCGCCATGCGCGTGATCGCAGGGCCGGCCGCCATCGCCTCGACGCAGCCCAGGTTGCCGCAATGGCAGCGCGGGCCTTCCTGGTCGACGCAGATGTGGCCCACGTCGCCGGCCGAGCCGGCCGCGCCGCGGTACACCTCGCCGTGGCAGACGATGCCGCAGCCGATGCCCGTGCCGATCTTGATCACAAGGAAGTTCGAGAGCGAGCGCCGCAGCCGCCACAGCTCGCCGAGCGCCATCAGGTTGACGTCGTTGTCGACGAACACGGGCGCCGCGTAGTCTTCGCGCAGGTAGTCGCGGATCGAGAAGCTGTCCCAGGCCGGCATGAGCGGCGGGTTCACGAGCTGGCCGATCTCGAAGTTGACGGGGCCGGGCACGCCGATGCCGATGCCCAGCACGTTCCGTGGGCCCTGTCCGCAGCGGGCCAGCAGTTCGCGCATGAGCACGCGCACACGGGCCAGCACCACGGCCGGGCCTTCGCGCACGTCGGCGGCTTCTTCGTGCTGGGCGAGCACCGTGAGGTCGGGGCGCAGCACCGCGACGTCCAGGCTGGTGGCACCGATGTCGATGCCGACGAGCACGCCGAGTTCGGCATTGAGCTGGAGGTTTTCGGCGCGGCGACCGCCCGAGGAGCGCTGCAGGCCGGCCTCGGCCAGCAGGCCCTGGTCGACCAGGCCGGCGATGAGCGCGTTGGCCTTGCTCTTGGAGAAGCCCAGCTGCTCGGCCATGGCATGGCGAGAGCCGCCGGCCGACCAGAAGGTCGATTCCAGCAACCGCATTTCGTCGGTCGTGATGCCGCTCCAGGGTGCCACGCGTTTGTCTCCGCTCTTTTTGGAAAGGCGCCGGTTGAACGATCAGGTGATCGGCCGCCGGGCGAAGGCGAATACTAGGAGGGCATCTTCAGCCGGGCAAGGCTTAACTTAGACCTAATTCAAATCAAACTTGCCCGCAACCTGGAAAAGGTGGACGAAAAAAAGCCGCCCGGAGGCGGCTTTCTCGTTGCATCTGCCCGAAGGCAGCGGCGTTAATTTACTTCTTCTGGCGGTACTTGCGCAGCGCAGCGATCTGCGCAGCCATCACGGCCAGTTCCGACTGCGCCATCGCGATGTCGATGTCGCTCTTCGCGTTCTTCAGCGCTTCCTCGGCGGCCGCCTTGGCCTTGTTGGCCTTCTCGTCGTCGAGGTCCTTGCCGCGGATCGCGGTGTCGGACAGCACGGTGACGGCGTCGGGCTGCACTTCGAGGATGCCACCGGCCACGAAGACGAACTCTTCGCCGCCGTCGGCCGTCTCGATGCGCACGGCGCCGGGACGGATGCGCGTGATCAGCGGCGTGTGACGCGGATAGATGCCGAGCTCACCGGCTTCACCGGGCAGCGCGACGAACTTGGCTTCGCCCGAGAAGATCGACTCTTCCGCGCTGACCACGTCGACGTGAATGGTGTTTGCCATCTGAGTTCCCATGCCGCCTTAGGCGACCTTCTTGGCTTTTTCGAACGCTTCGTCGATGGTGCCGACCATGTAGAACGCTTGTTCCGGCAGGTGGTCGGCTTCGCCGTTCACGATCATCTTGAAGCCGCGGATGGTTTCCGACAGCGGCACGTACTTGCCCGGCGAACCCGTGAACACTTCGGCCACGTGGAACGGCTGCGACAGGAAACGCTGGATCTTGCGGGCGCGGGCCACGGCGAGCTTGTCGTCGGGCGCCAGTTCGTCCATGCCCAGAATCGCGATGATGTCGCGCAGTTCCTTGTAGCGCTGCAGCGTGCCTTGCACGGCGCGGGCCACGTTGTAGTGCTCTTCGCCGACCACGTTCGGGTCGAGCTGGCGCGAGGTCGAGTCCAGCGGGTCCACGGCGGGGTAGATACCCAACGAAGCGATGTCACGCGACAGCACCACGGTCGAGTCCAGGTGGGCGAAGGTGGTGGCGGGCGACGGGTCGGTCAAGTCGTCGGCAGGGACGTACACGGCCTGGATCGAGGTGATCGAGCCGACCTTGGTCGACGTGATGCGCTCTTGCAGGCGGCCCATTTCCTCGGCCAGCGTCGGCTGGTAGCCCACGGCGGAAGGCATGCGGCCCAGCAGTGCCGACACTTCGGTACCGGCCAGCGTGTAGCGGTAGATGTTGTCCACGAAGAACAGCACGTCACGGCCTTCGTCGCGGAACGACTCGGCGATGGTCAGGCCGGTCAGGGCCACGCGCAGACGGTTGCCCGGGGGCTCGTTCATCTGACCGTAGACCATGGCGACCTTGGAGTCTTCGAGCTTCTCGAGGTTCACGACGCCGGAGTCGGCCATCTCGTGATAGAAGTCGTTGCCTTCACGGGTACGTTCGCCCACACCGGCGAACACCGACAGACCCGAGTGAGCCTTGGCGATGTTGTTGATGAGTTCCATCATGTTCACGGTCTTGCCCACGCCGGCACCACCGAACAGGCCCACCTTGCCGCCCTTGGCGAACGGGCACACCAGGTCGATCACCTTGATGCCGGTTTCCAGCAGGTCTTGCGACGGCGACAGTTCGTCGTACGCGGGAGCCTTGCGGTGGATGGAGGCGGTCAGCGTCTGGTCGACCGGACCACGCTCGTCGATGGGCGCGCCCAGCACGTCCATGATGCGGCCCAGCGTCGCCTTGCCCACGGGCACGGTGATGGGGGCTTGCGTGTTGGTCACGATCAGGCCGCGGCGCAGGCCGTCGGAAGAACCCAGCGCAATCGTGCGGACCACGCCGTCGCCGAGCTGCTGCTGGACTTCGAGCGTCAGTGCGCTGCCTTCGAACTTGAGGGCGTCGTAGATCTTGGGCATCTTGTCGCGCGGGAATTCCACGTCGACCACAGCGCCAATACACTGAACGATCTTGCCTTGAACTGCTTCTGCTTGAGCCATGTCTGCTCCGATAAAAATTTAAATCTGTTGAGGTCCGAAGGGCTCAGACACCGGCGGCCGCCGCAGCGCCCGAAACGATTTCCGAGAGCTCCTTGGTGATGCCAGCCTGGCGGGTCTTGTTGTAGACCAGCTTCAGCTCGCTGATCACATTGCCTGCGTTGTCGGTGGCAGCCTTCATGGCCACCATCCGCGCCGAATGCTCGGACGCCATGTTTTCTGCCACGCCCTGGTAGACCAGCGACTCGACATAGCGGACCAGCAGCTCGTCGATCACGCTTTGCGCATCGGGCTCGTAGATGTAGTCCCACGAGTGCTGGCCTTCCTCGACTTGCAGCGAGTCTGCGGCCAGCGGCAGCAGCTGCTCGACGAGCGGCTCCTGCTTGATCGTGTTGATGAACTTCGTGTAGCACAGGTACACGGCCGAGAGCTTGCCTTCCGCGTAAGCGTCCAGCAGCGTCTTGACCGGGCCGATGAGCTTGTCCAGATGCGGCGTGTCACCCAGGTGGGTGACGTGCGCCACCACGCGGGCACCGATGCGGTTCAGGAAGCCCAGGCCCTTGCTGCCGATGGCGACCGACTCGATGGCCACGCCGGCCGACTGCGCTTCGCGCAGCTTGGCCGTCACGGCGCGCAGCAGGTTGGTGTTCAAGCCACCGCACAGGCCCTTGTCGCTCGTCACGATGATGAAGCCGATCGCCTTGGCGTCGTTCTTCTTCATGAAGGCGTGCGTGTACTCGGGATTCGCCTTGCCAAGGTTCGCCGCGATGTTGCGGATCTTCTCGCTGTAGGGGCGTGCGGCACGCATGCGCTCTTGCGCCTTGCGCATCTTGGAAACCGAGACCATTTCCATGGCCTTGGTGATCTTCTTGGTGTTCTCCACCGATTTGATCTTGCCGCGGATTTCCTTACCAGCTGCCATATGAGCTCCTTCTTGCGTCGGTCAAAAGGTCGCTCAGGCGAACGACTTCTTGAACGAGGTGGCTGCTGCCAGCAGTTCGGCTTCGGCGTCCTGGCACACCTTCTTGAAGGCCTGCTTTTCCGCGCTGTCATCCGGCTTGGCCGGCTTGACGTCCCACTTGGCACCATGCTTTTCCATGGTTTCGAGCAGGGCGGCGTGGCTCGTCTTCAGCAGCTGGTGGAAGCCGTGTTCGAACGGGAGCACCTTCTTGACGTCGATGTCGTCCATGAAGCCCTTGTTCACTGCGAACAGCGTGGCATTCATCAGCGAGATCGGCAGCGGGCTGTACTGGGTCTGCTTGAGCAGTTCCGTCACGCGCGCACCGCGGTCGAGTTGCTTGCGGGTCGCTTCGTCCAGGTCGGAAGCGAACTGCGCGAACGCGGCCAGTTCACGGTACTGGGCCAGGTCGGTACGGATACCGCCCGACTGGTTCTTGATCAGGTTGGTCTGCGCCGACGAACCTACGCGCGACACCGAGATACCGGCGTTGATGGCGGGACGGATGCCGGCGTTGAACAGGCTGGTTTCCAGGAAGATCTGGCCGTCGGTGATCGAGATCACGTTGGTCGGAACGAAGGCGGACACGTCGCCGGCTTGCGTTTCGATGATCGGCAGGGCCGTCAGCGAACCGGTCTTGCCCTTGACTTCACCCTTGGTGAAGGCTTCGACGTAGTCGGCGTTCACGCGGGCTGCGCGCTCGAGCAGACGGCTGTGGAGATAGAACACGTCGCCGGGGTAGGCTTCGCGGCCTGGCGGGCGGCGCAGCAGCAGCGACACCTGACGGTAGGCCACGGCTTGCTTGGACAGGTCGTCATAGACGATCAGGGCGTCCTGGCCGCGGTCGCGGAAGTACTCGCCCATCGTGCAGCCCGAGTAGGCCGACACGTACTGCATGGCAGCCGATTCGGAGGCCGAAGCAGCCACCACGATGGTGTAGTCCATCGCGCCGGCTTGTTCCAGCGAGCGCACCACGTTCTTGATCGACGAAGCCTTCTGGCCGATCGCAACGTAGACGCAGGTCATGTTCTGACCCTTCTGGTTGATGATCGCGTCGATCGCCACTGCCGTCTTGCCGGTCTGGCGGTCACCGATGATCAGCTCGCGCTGGCCACGGCCGACGGGCACCATCGAGTCGATGGACTTCAGGCCGGTCTGCATCGGCTGGTCCACGGACTTCCGTGCGATCACGCCCGGAGCGACCTTTTCGATCACGTCGGTCATCTTGGCGTTGATCGGACCCTTGCCGTCGATCGGCTGGCCCAGTGCGTTCACCACGCGGCCGATGAGCTCGGGGCCCACGGGCACTTCCAGGATGCGGCCCGTGCACTTGACGGTGTCGCCTTCGGAGATGTGCTCGTACTCGCCCAGAATCACGGCGCCGACCGAGTCGCGCTCGAGGTTCAGCGCCAGGCCGAACGACGGCGTGCCGTCAGCCGTGGGCGGGAATTCCAGCATTTCGCCTTGCATCGCGTCCGACAGGCCGTGCACGCGCACGATGCCGTCGGTCACCGAGACCACGGTGCCCTGGTTGCGGATGTCGGCGCTGACGCCAAGGCCTTCGATACGGCTCTTGATCAGTTCGGAAATTTCTGCGGGATTGAGTTGCATGACTCTTTCCTTCTTTCAATAAATAGGGCCAACCGCGGCTCGCCGCCTCAGGCGGTGAGCGCTGCTTTCATTTGTTCGAGACGCGCCTTGACGGAGGTGTCGAGGACTTCGTCCCCCACCACCACACGGATGCCGCCGATCAGCGAAGGATCGGATTCCACACGCGTGTTCAGCGGGCGACCGAAACGGCGCTGCAGTGCCACGGCGACCTCGGCGAGACTCGCCGCGTCGATCGGGAAGGCGCTGTAGATCACCGCGTCGGCCGTGCCGCCCTTGGCGTTCTTGAGCTCGCGGTACTGGGCCGCGACTTCAGGCAATGCAGCAAGCCGGCCGTTGTCGATCACCGTGCGCAGGAAGTTCTTGCCGGTGTCCGGCAAGGCTTGCGGCAGCAGACCGGAGATCAGATCGAAGATCTGTTCCGGCGACACCTTCGGGTCGGCAGCGAACTGCAGGAGCTGCGGATCGGCAGTGATGGCGGCCAGCTGGCCGATCCATCCGGCCGTGCCTTCGAGGTCGCTCGAAGTAGCCCCGAAGAGCGCGTCCGCGTAGGGGCGGGCAATGGTCGCAAGTTCGGCCATATCGTCCTCAGAGCTCGGTCTTCAGGCGCTGGAGCAGGTCGGCGTGGACACCGGCATTGACTTCCTTGCGGAGAATCTGCTCGGCCCCCTTGACGGCCAGCGCAGCAACCTGCTCACGCAGGGCTTCACGGGCACGCACGGACTGCTGTTCGGCTTCGGCGTGCGCGTCGGCCACGATCTTGTTGGCCTCCACCGTTGCACGGCCCTTGGCCTCTTCGATGATCTGCTGGGCGCGGCGCTCGGCATCGGCCAGGCGGCTGGTGGTCTCGTTGCGAGACTGAACCAGTTCCTGCTCGACGCGCTGGTTGGCGGAAGCGAGTTCAGCCTTGGCCTTCTCGGCGGCCGCCAGGCCCGCAGCGATCTTTTGTGCGCGTTCATCCAAAGCCTTCGCGATGGGCGGCCACACGAATTTCATCGTGAACAGCACCAGCAGCAGGAAGACGATGGCCTGAACGAACAGGGTCGCGTTGATACTCACGGCAACACCTTTCTGGAGTGGCGTTGAACCGGCTTACTTGGGCAGGTTGGCCAGCAGGGTCGCGGCGAACGGGTTGGCGAAGGCGAACAGCAGGGCGATGGCCACGCCGATCAGGAAAGCCGCGTCGATCAGACCAGCCAAGATGAACATCTTGGTCTGCAGGTCGTTCATGAGCTCAGGTTGACGGGCCGACGATTCCAGGAACTTGCCACCCATCAGCGCGATGCCGATGGAAGCACCGATGGCGCCGAGACCGACGATCAGACCACAAGCGAGAGCGACGAGACCGAGAATGTTTTCCATGATGACTCCTTAGAACAGATTTAAAGCAAACGAAAAGAAAAAGGGAAACTCAATGCGCCTCATGCGCCTGGCCCAGATAGATCAGGGTCAGCATCATGAAGATGAAAGCCTGCAGCGTGATCACCAGGATGTGGAAGATCGCCCAGACAGTGCCGGCAATGATGTGCCCGATGGGCAGCAACACACCGGAGAACGAGGCCGCCATGGCACCGCCCATGAGGGCGATGAGCATGAAGACGAGCTCGCCCGCATACATGTTGCCGAACAACCGCATGCCGTGCGAGACCGTCTTGGCCAGGTACTCGATGACCTGCATCAGCAGGTTGACGGGCCACAGCAGAGGGTGGGCACCGAAGGGCGCGGTGATCAGCTCGTGGCCCCAGCCGCCCAGGCCCTTGACCTTGACGCTGTAGAAGAGGCACAGGAGCAGCACGGAAGTCGAAAGACCGAGCGTGGTCGAGAGGTCGGCGGTCGGCACGGCACGCATGTAGGCGTGGTGCGGATCGTGGCCCAGCGCCGAGTAGACCTGGGTCCAGATGGCCGGCAGGAGGTCGACCGGCAGCATGTCCATCGCGTTCAGCAGGAAGATCCAGACGAACACGGTGAGCGCCAGCGGGGCGATGAACTTGCGGCTGGCGGCGTTGTGCACGTTGGCCTTGGCCTGGTTGTCGACCATCTCGACCAGGATCTCGACCGCCGCCTGGAAACGGCCGGGCACGCCGGGCGTTGCCTTGCGGGCAGCCAGCCACAGCACGAAGCAGCCCAATGCGCCGATGATCAGCGCGTAGAGCACCGAGTCGAGGTTGATGACGTTGAAGTCAACAATGGCGGATTGAACGACGGGCTTGAGGCTCCAGTCGACTTGCCAGTGCTGGAGGTGGTGAACGATGTATTCACTCGCGGTCGGGGCGTGTCCTTCGGCGGCCATCTTTCAGCGTCTCTCTTCCAAAACAGTCAAATCCGGTTCAAAAATTTGGGCCGCACCAGCAGTGCCACCCAGTACATCTTCATGGCGACCACCACGCCAGCCACCATGGCCAGCCAGACGAGCCCCCCGATCAGCCACGGCGCCGCGGCCAGCAAGGCAACGGTCAGCGCGATCTTGATCATCTCCCACACAAAAAACCTCAACATGACAGCCTGCGACGGCATGCCCGGTTTGCGCCGGACACCGCGGACAAACAAGGCCGCGGGGATCGCTACTGTCATGGCTCCGTAAAACGCCGAGATTGCAGCCTCGGATCGCGCCGTCCAGATCCACGCCAGGCAAGCTACCACCACGCCTGCAGCCACTTGGGCTGCGATCACCCACCAGGGTGACAGCTCGGGGTTTTGCTCGCGCAACTTCTGGGCCTCTTCGGCCGTCAGTGGCTTGAAATCGGATTCTTCGGCGTCAACCTCAGGGACAGGGGCGTTGGTTGTCATTCGAATGCACCCCGTGTTTGTCCCCGGAGAATTTTACAAAGCCATTGATTATAAGTAAAACCTAGCGGGGTCCCGCCATAACGTGACACTTCGTCGACAGTTCTGCACCGAGTGTGGCGTCCGCCCATAATTTGCGGATGCAAGACATCACCTCGGCACTGCCCGACACGCCGTGCTTTCTCAACGGCGAATTCACCCCTCTGCGCGACGCGAAGATCAGCGTCCTCGACCGCGGCTTCATCTTCGGCGACGGCATCTACGAAGTGATCCCCGTCTACTTCGGCGCGCCCTTCTGCTTCGATGAACACATCGCGCGCCTCGAGCGCTCGCTGGCCGAGCTGCAGATCGACAACCCCTACTCGCGCGACGAATGGCGCGCCATCGCAATGCAGCTTGCCGCGCCGCAGGGCAAGGCACCGCAGGCGATCTACTTCCAGGTCTCGCGCGGCGTGGCGCCGCGCGACCACGTGATGGTGCGCGGCCTGCGCCCCACCGTGTTCGCGATGGTGAACCCCCTGCCGCCGGTGGCCGATGCGGTGCGCGCCAAGGGCGTGGCCTGCGTCACCGCCGACGACTTCCGCTGGCAGAAGGCCCACATCAAGAGCACCAGCCTGCTGGGCGCGGTGCTCGCGCGGCAGATCAGCGTCGAGGCCGGCGCGACCGAGACCGTGATGTTCCGCGGCGACTCGCTCAGCGAAGCCTCGTCGAGCAACGTGTGGATCGTGAAGGACGGCACGCTCATCGGCCCACCGAAAGACAACCTCGTGCTGACCGGCATCCGCTACGGCCTCCTCGAGCGCCTGTGCCAGGACAGCGGCATTCCCTTCGCGCTGCGGCGCGTGTCGCGCGACGAGGTGTTCGGCGCCGACGAACTGCTGCTGTCCTCGGCCACCAAGGAAGTGTTGCCCGTTGTCACACTCGATGGCCGGGCCATTGGCAATGGCCATCCCGGCCCCATCTACCAGAGCTTGTATGCCGCCTACCAACAGGCCAAGCAACGCAACGCCGACGCGCCAGGAGCCACCGCATGACCGACACAACGCCCCCTACCGACACCGCATCGATCCCCGATCCGCGCAAGGAATCGCTGATCGAGTACCCCTCGCAGTTCCCCATCAAGGTGATGGGCGCGAAGGTCGACGGCTTCGTGCATGCCATCACGCAGATCGCCGAGCGCTTCGACCCGGCCTTCGACGCGACCACGGTCGAGCTGCGCGACAGCAAGGCCGGCAACTACCTGGGCGTGACCATCACCGTCACCGCCACCAGCCGCGAGCAGCTCGACGACCTCTACCGCGCCCTGTCCGCGCACCCGATGGTGAAAGTCGTTCTTTGACGCCCCTCGAAGCGCAGTGGCTCGGCCGGGCCGACTACCTCGCCACCTACGCGGCGATGCAGCGCTTCACGCAGGAGCGCACGCCCGAGACGCCCGACGCGCTATGGATCTGCGAGCACGACCCCGTGTTCACGCAGGGGCTGGCGGGCAAGACCGACCACATCCTGGCCCCCGGCCCGATCCCGGTCGTGCAGACCGACCGGGGCGGGCAGGTCACCTTCCACGGCCCCGGCCAGGTGGTGGCCTACCCGCTCATCGACCTGCGGCGCGCGGGCTACTACGTCAAGGAATACGTCTACCGCATCGAGGAATCGGTGCTGCGCACGCTCGCCCACTTCGGCGTGACGGGCCACCGCGTGGCGGGCGCGCCTGGCATCTACGTGCGCCTGGACGACCCGTTCTCGCACGCCGCCCTCACCGGCCCGATGCCCGGCGCCGACCCGTTCCGGGGCCTGGGCAAGATCGCCGCGCTGGGCATCAAGGTGAGCCGCCACGCCACTTACCACGGTGTGTCGCTCAATGTCGCGATGGACCTCGAACCCTTCTCGCGCATCAACCCTTGCGGCTACGCGGGGCTGCAAACGGTCGACCTTTCTACAATCGGCGTCCAAACCACATGGGAAGAAGCCGCCAAAGTGCTGAGCCAAAAGCTCGGGGCTTTCCTGGCTCCTTGACACACCAATGAGCACCACCGAAGTCGTCCGCGACGCCCAGAGCGCCGAAACCTACAACCCGCTGGCCAAGCAGAAGGCCGCGGCCAAGCTCTCGCGCATCCCCGTCAAGGTGGTGCAGACCGGCGAAGTGCTCAAGAAGCCGGAATGGATCCGCGTGAAGGCCGGCAGCCCGACCACGCGCTTCTACGAGATCAAGCAGATCCTGCGCGAAAGCAACCTGCACACGGTCTGCGAAGAAGCCTCGTGCCCGAACATCGGCGAATGCTTCGGCAACGGCACGGCCACCTTCATGATCATGGGCGACAAGTGCACGCGCCGCTGCCCGTTCTGCGACGTGGGCCATGGCCGCCCCGACCCGCTGGACAAGGACGAGCCGCTCAACCTGGCCAAGACCATCGCCAAGCTGCGCCTGAAGTACGTGGTGATCACCAGCGTCGACCGCGACGACCTGCGCGACGGCGGCAGCCAGCACTTCGTCGACTGCATCAGCAACATCCGCGAGCTCTCGCCGATGACGCAGATCGAGATCCTGGTGCCCGACTTCCGCGGCCGCGACGACCGCGCGCTGGAAATCCTCAAGGCCGCGCCGCCGGACGTGATGAACCACAACCTGGAAACCGCGCCGCGCCTGTACAAGGAAGCGCGCCCGGGCAGCGACTACCAGTTCAGCCTGAACCTGCTGAAGAAGTTCAAGGCGCTGCACCCCAACGTGCCGACCAAGAGCGGCATCATGGTCGGCCTGGGCGAGACCGACGAAGAGATCCTGCAGGTGATGCGCGACATGCGCGCCCACGACATCGACATGCTGACCATCGGCCAGTACCTGTCGCCGTCGGGCTCGCACCTGCCGGTGCGCCGCTACGTGCACCCCGACACCTTCAAGATGTTCGAGGAAGAGGCCTACAAGATGGGCTTCAGCCACGCGGCCGTGGGCGCGATGGTGCGCTCCAGCTACCACGCCGACCAGCAGGCGCACGCCGCCGGCGTCTGACGGCACCGCCCGAGCGCCCGCCCTGCGCGGGCGTCGGCGCTCCCCTCTCCCCCTGACCTCATACCGCGGCCGTTTTCGAACGGCCGTGGCGGTCGTGCGCGCGCGCCGCGCCATCCAAAAAACTGATTAAAACCTCGGGGGTAAATAACCCGGGGTATCAAAAAATTTGCAGCCGCATTCGCTTGCGCGTGCCAAATCCATCCCCTACGCTGACCTCCTGATTTCGCCTGACCCGGAATTAAAAACCCGGAGCCGACGCGCTTTCAGATTCCCTCGGAGGCTTTGACAAGGAAATTGAACCGTCAATTTCCAAGGCATTGTTTCGTCCGAAATTAGCCAGTACCGCATCGCATAAAAAATTCAGTCGCCACGGCCCGCGCGTTTCCATCTCACGGAGAAACAGGAATGCATGCCCTGCTCGAAGCCATCGATTCGCCCCATTCGCTGCGCCAGCTCGGCATTGCGCAATTGCCGGGCCTTGCGGATGAATTGCGATCCTTCATCGTCGACAGCGTGTCCCGCACGGGCGGCCACTTCGCCTCCAACCTGGGCACGGTCGAGCTGACGGTCGCCCTGCACTACGTGTTCGACACCCCGCGCGACCGCATCGTCTGGGACGTGGGCCACCAAAGCTACGCCACAAGATCCTGACCGGCCGGCGCCAGGCCATGCCCACCCTGCGCCAATTCGGCGGTATTTCCGGATTTCCCAGGCGCACCGAATCCGAACACGATCATTTCGGCACCGCGCATTCCAGCACGTCAATTTCCGCCGCCCTGGGATTTGCGCAGGCCGCACGCATTTCCAATTCGACCGACCACGCCATTGCGGTGATCGGCGATGGGGCCTTGAGCGCCGGCATGGCTTTCGAGGCCATGAACAATACGCAGGCCTGCGGCCGCCTATTGGTGATATTGAACGACAACGACATGTCGATTTCGCCGCCCGTCGGCATGCTGCGCCTTTATCTGGGCGGATTGATTTCAGAACGCGCCTATGCCAGCGCCAATGAAGCCAGCCGGCAAAGATTGCGCGCCATGCGCCCGGCGCTGGCCCCCTGCGAGCCCTCGGAGCTCGGCCTGTCGCCCGCCACCCTGTTCGAGCAATTCGGCTTCCACTACACCGGCCCGATCGACGGCCACGACCTGGGCGCGCTGATCCCGGCCCTGCAGAAGCTGCAGGCGCAGCCGGGCCCGCAGCTGCTGCACATCGTCACGCAGAAGGGCCACGGCTACCGCCCGGCCGAGCAGGACCCGGTCCTGTACCACGGCCCCGGCAAGTTCGACCCCGCCGTCGGCATCAAGACCGCCCCCGCGTCAGCCCCCGCCAAGCCGACCTACGCCCAGGTCTTCAGCGACTGGCTCTGCGACGAGGCCGAGGCCGATGTGCGCGTGGTCGCCATCACGCCGGCCATGCGCGAGGGCTCGGCGCTGATGGACTTCGAGCGGCGCTTTCCCGAGCGTTACTTCGACGTCGGCATCGCCGAGCAGCACGCCGTGACCTTCGCCGCGGGCCTCGCGGCGGCGGGGATGCGGCCCGTGGTCGCCATCTACTCGACCTTCCTGCAGCGCGCCTACGACCAGCTGATCCACGACGTGGCCTTGCAGAACCTGCCGGTCGTGTTCGCGGTCGACCGCGCCGGCATCGTCGGCGCCGACGGCGCGACCCACATGGGCGCCTTCGACGTCGCCTACCTGCGCTGCATTCCGAACATGGTCGTGATGGCCGCGTCCGACGAGGACGAGTGCCGCCAGATGCTGCACACCGCCCTGCGCCACGACGGCCCGGCCGCCGTGCGCTACCCGCGCGGCGGCGGGCCCGGCGCGCTGCCCGTGCGCGCGCTGCAACCGCTGCGCATCGGCCGCGGCCAGGTGCGGCGCGAATCGACGCAGCCCATGGGCGCGCGCATCGCCATCCTGGCCTTCGGCACCATGGTCGCGCCCAGCCTGGCCGCCGCCGACCTGGTGCTGTCGCTTGCCGAGACGCACGACGTGCTCGTGACCGTCGAGGAAGGCTGCGTGATGGGCGGCGCCGGCGCCGCCTGCCTCGAATCACTGGCCGCGCAGGGCGTGCTGATTCCGTCGCTGCACCTGGGCCTGCCCGACGAGTTCGTCGAGCACGGCGACTGCGCCCGATTGCTTGCTGCCCACGGCCTGGATGCCGACGGCCTGGTGCAGTCGATCCAGGCGTTCTTCGATGCCAACGCCCCCGCGTTCCGCACGGCTCGCATGAGCCTCGTTTCCTGAAACCCACCGTGACCGCCAGCCACAGGAGAACCCGATGAGCACAGCCACCGCACGCCGTATCGATGCGCCCGCCCCGCCTTCGCTTCAAGTGATCCGGGGTGCCGAGGCCAACCCGTACCACGCCAAGGTCGAGTACACCTACCAGGACGACCCCGAGGACTGGCGCAAGGCCATCGGCGAGGACCTGATGTTCCAGTTCGGCGTCTACGACGACCCGCGCTCGGTGCCGCCGATCTCGCTCAACGAATCGGGCCTGCGCTACTTCGACCAGCAGATGGAGATCGCGGGCCTGGACCAGCCGCCGCCCTTCCCCATCCGGCGCATCCTCGACGTGGGCTGCGGTTGGGGCTTCGGCCTGCGCTACCTCGCGGAGCACTTTCCGCAATGCCGCCAGCTCGACGGCATCAACATCAGCGAGACGCAGCTCGCGCACTGCGCCCGCTACCACGCCCAGCAGCACCTGAGCGACCGCGTGAACCTGTACCTGTGCGATGCGCAGGACGTCGCCCTGCTGCCCAACCCCGACACGCCCTACGACCTGGTGACGATCCGCGGCGTCATCTCGCACTTCCCGAACGACCTGTACGAACGCTCGATGAAGCAAGTGGCCGCGCGCATGCGCCCGGGGGCCAAGGTCGTCATCTCCGACAACCTCTACAACATCCCGCTGGACAACTACCGCTCCGACATCGAGGACGAGGTCGACCGCCTCGCCTGCAAGCACCGCAAGACGCCGGCCTACTTCCGCCGCGTGCTCGAGGAGAGCGGCTTCGTGGTGGAAGACATGCGCGTGCTCCCGCGCAACATCGACGTGGCGCGCTGGTTCACCGACGTGAAGGAAAACATCGAGAAGAACTTCACGCCGGACACCATCCCGCCGCCGCTGGAGGAGCTGCGCGTCATGGCGGTCAGCCTCTCGGTCGCGCTGATCAAGGACAAGTTCTCGACCTACAGCGTCATCGCGCGACGCGTCTGAATTTCCCCCACCAGGAGCGCCCACACCATGCAAGCATCCGCGCAAGCCGTCGGCATCGACGTCATCCACAGCCGCAGCCTCGACCACTACCAGGACAAGATCGAGCAGGTCTATGCCGACACGCCCGACCAGTGGCGCAAGGCGATCGGCAACGAGCTCTGGTACCAGTACGGCGTGTTCGACGACAAGATGGACCCGCACGACCTTCCGCTCGACGCCTCGGGGCGGCGCCACATGGAGCACCAGTTCGAGCTCGCCGAGCAGGCCGGCGCCGACCTCTCGCCGGCCACCGTGCGCCGCGCGATCGACATCGGCTGCGGCTGGGGTCCGGTGCTGAAGTTCATCGCGCAGCGCTACCCGCAGTGCGCGCGCATCGACGGCGTGAACGTGAGCCGGCCGCAGCTGGAGTGCGCGCGCGAACTCATCGCGCACGAAGGCCTGGCCGACCGCGTGCGGCTGTACCAGTGCAACGCCAAGGACATCGGCGAGCTGCCCGATGCGCAGGTGCCCTACGACCTGGCGATCCTGCGCGGCAGCCTGATCCACTTCACGCCCGAGGTGCTGGAGCAGGCCATGGCCTCGCTGTCGGCACGCATGCGCACGGGCGGCACGGTCATCATTTCGGAGAGCCTCTACAAGGTGGACCTGGCGACCTACAAGTCGCACATCCCGGACAAGGTCGACCGCGCCGCGTCGGGCTACCGCAAGACGCCCGATGGCGTGAAGCAGGTGCTCGAGCGCCACGGCTTCGCGGTGCTCGACCAGCGCGTGCTGCCCTCGAACGCGGAGGTGATCCGCTGGTACGGGCTGGTCAAGGACAACCTGGACGCGCACCACCCGACCAGCAAGACCGCCACGTTCACCGAGCTGCGCGACATCGCCGTGAGCTTCTCGGACGCGCTGCGCAAGGACAAGGCCTCGTCGTTCAGCTTCATTGCGCGGCGGACCTGAGTCCCGCGCACCGACCCGACCCCACCCCGGGAAGACCTGAGTGAACCAAGAAGCTCCGTGGCAGGACGAGGCACGCGCGGTCCCGCGCACCGGCATCGAACCCGCCGGTGCCTTCGACGCGTGGATGCAGGGCACCACCCGCCGCATCGAAACGGCCCTCGACCTGCACCTGCCGCCGCCCGACACCCGGCCCACGCGCCTGCACGAGGCATTGCGCTATGCCGCGCTCGGCGGCGGCAAGCGCATCCGCCCCTTGTTGTGCCAGGCGGCGGGCGCCCTCGCCGAAGCGCCGCCCGATGCGCTCGACGCCACGGGCGCCGCCATCGAGATGGTCCACGTCTACTCGCTCGTGCACGACGACCTGCCCGCGATGGACGACGACGACCTGCGCCGCGGCAAGCCCACCGTGCATGTGGCCTACGACGAAGCCACCGCGATCCTCGTGGGCGACGCGCTGCAGGCGCAGGCCTTCTTCACGCTGAGCGAACTGCCGCTGCCGGCCGAGCGTCGCATCGCGCTGGTGCGCGAGCTGGCGCAGGCCGCCGGCTCTCGCCACCTCGTGGGCGGCCAGGCCATCGACCTGCAAAGCGCGGGCCGGTCGCTGAGCCAGCCGGCGCTCGAACAGATGCACCGCATGAAGACCGGCGCGCTGATCCGTGCGGCCGTGCGCATGGGCGCGCTGTGCGGCCTGGCCGACACGCCGGTCAACGCCGCGCTGTACCGCGCGCTCGACGACTACAGCAACGCCATCGGCCTGGCCTTTCAGGTGGTCGACGACATCCTCGACGCGACCGCCGACACGGCCACGCTGGGCAAGACCGCCGGCAAGGACGCCGACGACGACAAGCCGACCTGCGTGTCGATGCTCGGCCTGGCGGCCTCGCGCGCGCTGGCCGGCGAACTGCGCGAACGCGCCCACGCCGCGCTTGCACCGCTCGGGCCCGGGGCCCGGCGTCTCGGCCAGCTGGCCGACCTGGTCATCCAGCGCGCGCACTGAGCCGCCCGCGCACAGGTGCGTCCCCCCCTTCGAACAAGGAGCCTCGGCCATGACTGAACCCTCGACCCGCCTCATGACCGGCCCCCACGCCGGCGAGCACGCCCCGCGCCTCGTGAGTGCCCGCAAGCCGCTGCTGCACACGCGCAGCGCCTCGGGCGACACGCGCATGCCGCTGCCCTACACCAACGGATGGTTCGCCGTGTGCTTCAGCCACGAAGTCAGGCCGGGCGCATTGATCACCGTCCCGTTCATGGGACAGGACCTGGTCGTCTACCGCACGGCGTCGGGCCTGCTTCGCGTCATCGAGCCGTACTGCCCGCACCTGGGCGCCCACCTCGGGCACGGCGGCACGATCGACGGCGAGCACCTGACCTGCGCGTTCCACGGCCTGGTGTTCGGTCCCGATGGCGCGTGCGTGCGCGCCTGCCCGGGCCAGACCCCGCCGCGCACAGCGCTGACGAGCCGCCACGCCAAGGAAGCGAACGGCGTGGTCATGGTGTGGCGCCACAGCGAGGACATCCCGCCCGAATGGGACTTTCCGAGCCTCGACCTCGACGACCGCATCTACCCGCAGTACGGACAGCGGGAACTCGACGGCTACGGCGACGCCGTGGGAGAGAACAGCGTGGACATGATCCATTTCGGATCGCTTCACGGCCTCACCGAGGCCGCGATGACGCACGAGATGGAGCAGCACACGCTCACCGTCTCGATCAGCGCGCGCTGGAAGGGCAAGCGGCTGAACATGCGCCTGACCAACTTCGGCCTCGGGCACACCCGGGCGGAAAACGAGATGCCGGAGTTCGGCCTGCGGGTCACGACGCTGGTCTATGCCACGCCCATCGCACCGCTGCGCTGGACCTTCCGCTGGATCGACATCCCCAGCGTCGCGCGGTTCGACGGTTGGCCCTCGCCCGCCAGAAAGCTCGCCTACCGCGTGCTCAACCCCATGGCGCATCGCTGGCTGATCTCGTTCTCCAGCGAGGACATGCCGTTCTGGCGCACCCGCGCCTTCCTCAAGCGCCCCGCCCTCATGGCGGGCGACCGCTCCATCGCCGCCTTCCGCCGCTGGTCCGCGCAGTTCTATCCCGCCACCCCGCCCGGCGACGCGGACACCGAGCCGGTCCTGAGAGCGTCGGCGGAACGATGAACCACCCCCACCAGGAGCTCCCACCATGCGCGTCATCCTTGCCCAGCCCCGAGGCTTCTGCGCCGGCGTCGTGCGGGCCATCGACACGGTGGAGCACGCGCTGCGGCGCCACGGCACACCGGTGTACGTGCGCCACGAGATCGTCCACAACAAGCACGTCGTCGACGGCCTGAAGGCGCAGGGCGCGGTGTTCGTCGAAGAACTCGCCGAGGTGCCCACCGACGCGGTCGCGATCTTCAGCGCGCACGGCGTGAGCCGCGCGGTGGAAACAGAAGCCCGCGCGCGCGGCCTGCGCGCGATCGACGCCACCTGCCCGCTGGTCACCAAGGTGCACGAGCAGGGGCGCCGCTATGCCGCCAAGGGCTATGCGCTGATCCTCATCGGCCACGCCGGGCACCCCGAGGTGACGGGCACGCTGGGGCAGATTCCGGCGCCTGTCACGCTGGTGCAGACCGAGGCCGACGTGGACGCGCTGGTGCTCGATGCCGACGCGCCGCTGGCCTACATCACGCAGACCACGCTGTCGGTCGACGACACGCGCGGCATCATCGACGCGCTGCAGCGGCGCTTTCCGCAGATCGTCGGCCCCGACACGCGCGACATCTGCTACGCCACGCAGAA
This sequence comes from Variovorax sp. GW460-12-1-14-LB1, assembly GCF_059423605.1. Taxonomy (NCBI): domain Bacteria; kingdom Pseudomonadati; phylum Pseudomonadota; class Betaproteobacteria; order Burkholderiales; family Comamonadaceae; genus Variovorax; species Variovorax sp. GW460-12-1-14-LB1. Next base: position 47,796 of record NZ_JBWKYF010000018.1, on the reverse strand, counting down.
CCGGCAGACGGCCGTGCGCGAACTGAGCCAGCAGGTCGACGTGGTGCTGGTGGTCGGCGCGCAGAACAGCTCCAACTCGCAGCGCCTGCGCGAGATCGCGGCGCAGGCCGGCGTGCGCAGCTACCTCATCGCGCAGGGCAGCGAGCTCAAGCCCGACTGGGTGCGCGACGCCGGCGCGGTGGGCGTCACCGCCGGCGCCTCGGCGCCCGAGACCATGGTGCAGGACGTGGTCGCCGCGCTGCGCCGCCTGGCCGAGGTGGAACTGCTGACGCTGCCCGGGCGCGAGGAGCACGTGGTGTTCCGGCTGCCGGCCGAACTCGCCGCGGAGGCCGCCGCCGCCGAGGTGGCCACGCCATGACGCCGGGTGCGCGCATCGCCGCGCCCGCGCACGCCCACCGTCAACGGAGAAGATGATGACGAGAACTGCAGCCCTCCCCCAGGCCACGGCCAGCGACGTCGCCCCGCCCGCATCCGGCGGCATGCCATCGAACAGGCGCAGCACCGTGGGTGAAACACGCGCACCGCTGCCCTACCCCGACGGCTGGTTCTCGGTCTGCTTCAGCCGGGACCTCCCACCGGGCACCGTGCGCACCGTGCCCTTCATGGGCCAGGACCTGGTGCTGTACCGGACGGCCGCGGGGCGCGCCTGCGCCATCGACCCCTACTGTCCGCACCTGGGGGCCCACCTCGGCGTGGGAGGCAAGGTGCAGGGCGAGGAACTGGTCTGCCCGTTCCATGGCCTGGCGTTCAGCCCCGAGGGCGGCTGCGTGCGCACCGGGCAGGGCACCACGCCTCCCGATGCATCGCTCACGCTGCGCTACACGAAGGAAGTCAACGGCGCGGTGATGGTGTGGGCGGACCACGAGAACCGGCCGCCGAACTGGGAGGTGCCCGAGCGCGACCTGAGCGCGTTCGCATCGCCGCCGCAGCACAGCAGCCACGAGATGCGCGGCTATCCCCAGGACACTGGCGAGAACAGCGTCGACCAGGTGCATTTCGGCTGGCTCCACGGACTGACGGACACCGCCGCGACCTACGAGGTGGGCGACTGCTGGATGGAAACGCTGCTGACCGCGCGCTGGCACGGGCAGCCGATGCGCATGCGCATGCGGCAGTTCGGCATGGGCCATGTGCAGGCGGAAAGCGAGATGTCCCGCATCGGTTTTCGCGTGATCACGATGCTGTACTCCACGCCCACCGCGCCCATGGAATGGACCATGAGCTGGATCGACACCTTTGAGCTCGCGCTCTTCGAACGCCTGCCCCGGCCGCTGCGACGGGCCGCCTATGCGCTGCTGGGTCCGGTGGCCAAGCGCTGGCTGGCCAGCTTTGCCCAGATCGACTTTCCGATCTGGAACGCCCGCGCCTTCCTCGGCCGTCCCAAGTTGCTCCGGGGCGATCGCGGGATTGCGGAGTTCCGGCGCTGGTCTGCCCGGTTCTATCCGCCGTCGTCCACCGACAAGCGCGTCTTTCCCATCCGCCCGGTGCCGCCGGTCTCGTCGGCGGCCTCGGGTGCGGGCGCAGCCGGTGCATCGGCAGAGCCCCTCGCGCCTGTTTCCTGACCCACGGCCCACCCCAAGACCACCGGAACCCCACCATGAACTACCCCGACCGCATCGTCTTTCCCGAAGTGAGCTTCCATATCCCGGAGATGTTCTGCAGCGTGCCCCCGAAGATCCACACCGACTACCCGGTGATCGACGAGCGCAATGCCGCCTGGGGCCGCGAGTTCCTGCCGTTTCCGGACGAAGCGACGCGGCTGAAATTCCTGCGCCTGCACCTTCCGATGTGGGATTGCCTGCTGTTTCCGATCGGCTCGGCCGACCGCATCTTCCTGACCTCGTGCGTGACGGGCCTCATCCTGGCCATCGACGACATGCCGCTGGGCCGGCACGCGGTGTGCGGCGACGGCGACGTCGCGCTGCTGGAAGGCCACCCGCTGGCACGCGCGGCCGCGGACATCTTCGGCCGGCTCAGGCAGTCCATGTCGCCGCAGGTCTACCGCCGCTATTGCCTGGAGTGGAAGGCCTGGTTCGACAGCGTGGAAGTGGAGGCCGGGCTGGTGGCCGAAGGCAAGGTGCTGCCGTACGACGAGTTTCTTGCGCTGCGCCATCCCAACACGGGGCTGCTGCCCTACTTCCCGGTCTCCGAGTTCATCTACGACCTGGACCTGACCGAGCTGCTGGCGCAGGACGCCGACCTGCAGCGCGCCATCCTGGCCACCAACGAGCACGTCGCGCTGGTCAACGACCTGCTCTCCCATCACAAGGAGCATGCCGTGGGCGTGACCCTCAACGCGATGGAAAGCCTGCGCATGGCGCACGGCCACAGCCCGCAGGAGGCCGCGGACATCCTCTGCCAGCGCATCCGCGAGGCCGACCGCACGCGCGTCGACGCCTGCGAGCTGCTGCGCCGCCGCTACGCCCATCGCCCCGACGCCGATCGCTTCGGCCTGTACCTGGACAGCTTCGGCCTGATGTGCGCCGGCAACCTGCGCTGGATCCTGGAGAACGACCGCTACGTGGACAGCCGCGGCAACGGCTGGGACTGGACGCGCTCGCGCCACGTCGTGCTCGACCGCCCGTAGCGCCAGGGTGCCGCCACGATGGACCAAGGAGCCTCGACCATGCCCGGATCATCAACGCGCGTCGGCAAGGCCACGCCATGAAACCGCCCGTCGCACGCCGCCGCTCGCGGCAGGTGCGCGTCGGCACCGTGCGCATCGGCGGCGACGCGCCCGTGGCCGTGCAGGCCATGACCAACACCGACACCGCCGACGCGGCCGCCACCGTGGCACAGGTCGCTGCGCTCGCGCGCGCCGGGGCCGAGCTGGTGCGCCTCACCGTGAACAACGAGGAGGCCGCCGCGCAGGTGGCGCCGATCCGCGACGCGCTCGCGCGCCAGCAGGTGCACGTGCCGCTGGTGGGAGACTTCCACTTCAACGGCCACCGCCTGCTCGCGCAGTACCCCGACTGCGCGCAGGCGCTGACCAAGTACCGCATCAACCCGGGCAACGTCGGGCGGGGCGACAAGCGCGACGCGCAGTTCTGCCAGCTCATCGAGATCGCCTGCCGCCACGGCAAGCCGGTGCGCATCGGCGTGAACTGGGGCAGCCTCGACCCCGCGCTGCTGGCGCGTCTGATGGACGCCAATGGGCAGGCGGCGCAGCCGCAGCCGGCCGACGAGGTGATGCGCCAGGCGCTCATCGTCTCGGCGCTGGAGAACGCCGCGCGCGCCGAAGACGTCGGCCTGCCGCCCGATCGCATCGTGCTGTCGGCCAAGGTGAGCCAGGGGCAGGACCTGATCGCCGTGTACCGCGAGCTCGCCGCGCGCTGCGACTACCCGCTGCACCTGGGCCTGACTGAAGCCGGCATGGGCTCCAAGGGCATCGTGGCCTCGGCCACCGCGATGGGCGTGCTGCTGCAGCAGGGCATCGGCGACACGATCCGCGTGTCGCTCACGCCCGAGCCGAACGGCGACCGCACGCGCGAGGTGCTGGTGGCGCAGCAGATCCTGCAGTCGATGGGCCTGCGCGCCTTCACGCCCAGCGTGACGGCCTGCCCCGGCTGCGGGCGCACCACGAGCACCTTCTTCCAGTCGCTGGCCAGCCAGATCGAAGGCTGGCTGCACGCGCAGGCGCCGGCCTGGCGCGTGCGCTTCCCGGGCGTGGAAGACATGCACGTGGCCGTGATGGGCTGCGTGGTCAACGGCCCCGGCGAGAGCCGCCTCGCGCACCTGGGCATCTCGCTGCCGGGCTCGGGCGAGCAGCCGGTGGCGCCGGTGTACATCGACGGCGAACGCGCGCTGACGCTCAAGGGCGAGCACATCGCCGACGACTTCACGCGGCTGGTCGAGACCTACGTGGCCGCGCGCTACGGCGCCGATGCCGAGGCGAGCGAGCGACTCGGTGCGTGGATGAAGCCGTCTTCGCGCGAGCGCGTCGTGCCGATCGCTGCCGTCTGAAGGCACCGCCATGGCCACGCAACGCCTCACCCTGCTCGGTGCCACCGGCTCGATCGGCGACAGCACGCTCGACCTCGTGGCGCGCCACCCCGACCGCTTCACGGTGCATGCGCTGACGGCGCACCGCAACTTCGACAAGCTCTTCACGCACTGCGTCGCCTTCCGCCCCGAGGTCGCGGTGGTCGGCGATGCGCGAGACGCCATGCAGTTGCAGGCGCGGCTGCGCGCGGCCGGCCTGCGCACCGAGGTCATGCACGGCCCGCAGGCGCTGTGCGAGGTCGCGCAGTCGGCGGGCTGCGACACGGTGGTGGCGGCCATCGTCGGTGCGGCGGGGTTGCTGTCGTCGCTGGCGGCGGCGCGCGCGGGCAAGAAGATCCTGCTGGCGAACAAGGAGGCGCTCGTGATGTCCGGCGCGCTGTTCATGCGCGCGGTGGCCGCGCACGGCGCCACGCTGCTGCCGCTGGACAGCGAGCACAACGCGATCTTCCAGTGCCTGGCGGGCGCGCCGGCCGGCGGCGCGGGCGTGCAGCGGCTGGTGCTGACCGCGTCGGGCGGGCCGTTCCTGCACCGCCCGATCGAGGCGCTGGACCGCATCACGCCCGACGAAGCGTGCGCGCACCCGACCTGGCGCATGGGCCGCAAGATCTCGGTCGACTCCGCGACGATGATGAACAAGGGCCTCGAGACCATCGAGGCCCGCTGGCTGTTCGCGATGCCGCCCGAGCGCATCGAGGTGGTGATCCACCCGCAGAGCGTGATCCATTCGATGGTGGCCTATGCCGACCAGTCGGTGCTGGCGCAGCTGGGCCGCCCCGACATGCGCACGCCGATCGCGCACGCGCTGGCCTGGCCCGAGCGCATCGACTCGGGCGTGGCGCCGCTGGACTTCCTGCAGCTCGCCCACCTGAGCTTCGCCGCGCCGGAGCTGAAGCGCTTTCCCTGCCTGCGCCTGGCGCTGGAGGTGCTGCGCGAGGGGTGCGCGGCGAGCGTGACGCTCAATGCGGCGAACGAAGTGGCGGTCGATGCCTTTCTGAACGGGCGCCTGCGCTACACCGACATTGCGCACGTGGTGGAAGACTGCCTGCAGCACGCGCCCTCGTCCGCGCACGAGAACCTGGACGACATCCTCGCCGCCGACGCGCAGGCGCGCGTGCTGGCGGGTCAGGCGATCCAGCGTGCGGCGTTGCGGTCTCCGTCGCCGGCTGTCCCGCTTTCCGAGTCGATCACCTTGGCCGAAGGCATGGGCGCGCGGCTGTAGCGCGACAGCCATTTGGCCGCCACGGCCAGCGCCATCGGCGGTGGGGTCTCCCGTACGGCGCGCGATGCGCCAAGCGCCTCGTGCGCCGCGCCGGTCACCATGGCAGCGAGTAGGTCTTGGTGTTGGTGAAGCTCTTCATCGCTTCGAGCACGCCTTCCTTGTAGCCCAGGCCCGAGTCCTTGATGCCGCCGAAGGGCGTGAGCTCCAGGCGGTAGCCCGGCACCTCGCGCACGTTGACGCTGCCCACGTTCAGCTCGCGGATGAAGCGCGTGATGTAGTCCAGCCGGTTCGTGCAGATCGACGACGACAGGCCGTAGGCCGTGCCATTGGAGATGCGGATCGCCTCGTCGATGTTCTTGAAGCGGATCACGGGCGACACGGGGCCGAAGGTCTCGTGCTTGGCGACGGTCATCTCGGGGTCGACGTGGTCGAGCACGGTGGGCGAGTACAGCGCGCCGCGGCGTTCGTTGCCGTACAGCAGCTTGGCGCCCGCTGCGATGGCTTCGTTCACGACCGCTTCGAATTGCTTGGCCGCTGCTTCGTCGATCACGGTGCCCATGTCGGTGTCTGGGTCCATCGGGTCGCCGTACTTCAGCGCGCGGGTCTTTTCCACCAGCAGTTCGACGAAGCGGTCAGCGACCGATTCGTGCACCAGCATGCGCTTCACCGCCGTGCAGCGCTGCCCCGAGTTCTTGTACGACCCGTTCGCAGCCAGCGTCGCCGCCTCCTCGATGTCCGCGTCTTCCATCACGATGATCGGGTCGTTGCCGCCCAGCTCCAGGATCTGGCGCTTGTAGGTGGCCTTGCCCGCGATGTACTTGCCGATGGGCACGCCACCCGTGAAGGTGACGAGGTCGACGTCGGCATTGGTCAGCAGCTCGTCGGCGATCTCCTTCGGGTCGCCCGTGAGCACCGACAGCATCTGCGGTGGCAGGCCCGCTTCGTACAGGATGTCGGCCAGCAGGAAGGCCGTGAGCGGCGTCTTCTCGCTGGGCTTCAGGACGATGCGGTTGTTGGTCGCAATGGCCGGCGCCACCTTGTGGATCACCTGGTTCAGCGGGTGGTTGAACGGCGTGATGGCGGTGATGGCGCCCAAGAGCGGCTCGCGCATCGTGTAGACCTTGCGGCTCTTGCCGTGGTGCGTGAGGTCGCAGGAGAACACCTGGCCGTCGTCCACCAGCGCCTGGTTGGCGGCGAACAGCAGCACGTCGGAGGCGCGGCCCACTTCGTACAGCGAGTCCTTGCGCGACAAGCCCGATTCGAGCGTGATGGTGCGCGACATCTCGTCCAGGCGCGAGGCGATGATCTCGCCGGCGCGCATGAGGATCTTGTAGCGCTCGTAGCGCGTGAGCGTGGGCTTGTAGTCGCGGGCGATGCGCAGGGCGTTGCGCACGTCGTCCAGCGTGGCCTTGGGCACGGTGGCGATCACCTCGCCGGTGTACGGGTAGGTGACCTCGATGGTGCGGTCGCGATGGACTTTCTCGCCCGCGATGCGCAGCGCTTCGCGGTACACGGTGCCGGGCTTCAGGGCGGCGTGGTCGGACTTGCTCATGGAATGCTCCGTCAAATAAGTTCAGGCGGCGGCCACCAGTGGGCCTTGGGCGTGGTTCAGTGCGAGGTCGAGCGCGTCGAAGTTGCGCAGCCGGCGCGTGCTCGCCACGCCCGCGACGGGGCGGTTGCAGATCAGCGGCACCTTCTGCTCCGACACGCCGCCGTGCGAGCGCAGCGGCACTTCGAGCGCCGTGAGGTCGTGGCGCGTGGCCGAGGTGCCGATGACGGTGCTTTGCTCGCTCACCACCACGATGTCGCCGATGCGGTCGGGCGGCAGCTCGAAGCGCTGTGCGGCCTCCTTGCGCGAGAGCACGAGCTGCATGCCGGGGATGCGCTGGATGCGGTCGATCCAGCCGGGCACCTCGTCTTCGCTGGGCACGTACACGGTGGCGAACGAGCCGAGCGCGCCGTGGTGCACCACGTACGGATCGGTGATCGGCAGGATCACGCGCGCGCGGTCCGGGCCATACCAGCCGTCGAGCACGTCCTGCAGGTAGATCACGTTCGGCGAGCCGTCGGCGCCGTGCTTGTCGTTCATGCCGTGGTCGGCCGTGAGCACGATGGTGGCGCCGAGTGCGTCGAGCTGCGCGAGGTAGCCGTCCATCATTTGATAGAACGCGTTGGCGGCAGGGCTGCCCGGCGCGGCCTTGTGCTGCACGTAGTCGGTGGTCGACAGGTACATCAGGTCGGGGCGGCGCGATTCCATCAGCTTCACGCCGGCGGCGAACACGAACTCCGAGAGCTCCGCGCTGTACACCGAAGGCACGGGCATGCCGACCATGTCGAGCACGTTGTCGATGCCGTTCTCCTCCATCGTCACCTGGTCCGACTTCTCGGACGAGAAGCAGATGCCCTTCATCTGGTGGCCCAGCAGCTTGCGCAGCTTGTCCTTGGCGGTGATCACGGCGAGCTTGGCGCCCGCATCGGCAAAGGCGGCCAGCACGGTGCCGGCACGCAGGTACTTGGGGTCGTTCATCATCACTTCCTGACCCAGCTCGCGGTCGAAGAAGTAGTTGCCGCAGATGCCGTGCACCGCGGGCGGCGCACCGGTCACGATCGACAGGTTGTTCGGGTTGGTGAACGAAGGCACGACGCAATCGGCGAGCAGGTCGGCGCCGCCTTTGCGCATGGCCTCGAGGTACGGTGCCACGCCAGCGGCAATGGCCGCATCGAGGTACGCCGGCTCGCAGCCGTCGACGCAGACGACGACGACCGGGCGGACCATCCAGCGGTAGCTGCGGCCGTTCACTTCGAGTGAGTCGGATTTCATGAAGAGATGCTCCTTGGCAAGTTGGGTGTGTCGGTGCGCGGGCTTCAGCGGCGGATGAACAGCGCGATGAAGGCACTGATGAGGCAGCTGGCCGCGACGATGGGAAACACCACCGAGGTGCTGCCCGAGTGGTCCAGCATCCGGCCGATCAGCGGTTCGCCCAGGCCGGCCAGCAGGTACGAGAAGAAGTTCATGACACCGGTGGCGGTGCCGGCGCGCTTGGCGCCCACGAGGTCGGGGCACAGGGCCCAGAACGACGAGGCCGGGCCGTAGACGAAGAAGCCCGCCAGGAACAGCAGCCCCAGGCCGAGGATGCTGGTGGGCAGCAGGTACATGCCCATCGAGGCGATGGCGCCCAGCAGCATGTACAGCACGATGGCCTTGTAGCGCTTGGAGCCGAACACCTTGTCGGAGATCCAGCCGTTGGTGAGCGCACCGAAGGCCATGCCCACGGGCAGCGCCACCGAGATCCAGGCCGGGTCGATCATGCCGTCGGCGGCCTTGGCCCAGTCCTTGCCCAGGAAGTGCACCGGCACCCAGACGATGAGGCCGTAGCGTGCGGCGTTCTGGAAGCCGATGGCCAGCGCGGCGATCATCAGCTTGGGGTTGCTGAGCACGGCCTTGTAGCGCGACCAGGAGCTTTCTTGCGGCTCGCCGTCGGCCACGCCGGCCTTGTCGGCTTCCTGCGGGTTGTTGTTGGCCACGCCGGTGTCAGGCGACTTGAAGCCCAGGTCTTCCGGCCGTTCGCGGGCGATCAGGTAGAAGGCGATGCCGCCCACCAGCATCAGCAGCACGGGGAGCCGGAAGATCCAGCGCCAGTCGAGGTGCAGCACGTTGACGACGATGATCGAGGTCACGAACGACAGCACCGAGGCGCAGCCGGCGGCGAACACGTAGAAGCCGTAGACCTTGCCACGCTCGCCCGCGCCCCACCAGTTCGACAGCAGCCGGCTGCCCGGCGCCCAGCCCAGGGCCTGGAAGTAGCCGTTGATGCCCCACGGGATCGCCAGGCTCTTGAAGCCGACCGCGAAGCTCACGACCCAGTTGGCGGCGCACGAGAGGATGGCGCCGGCGGTCATCACGCGGCGTCCGCCGAACTTGTCGCCCAGGTTGCCGTTGATGGCCTGCCCGACGGCATAGCACCACAGCAGCGAGGTCGAGGCCCAGCCGAGCATTTCCTTGGAGAGGCCGAACTCCTTCTGGATGCCCGGGATGGCGAAGCCGAAGGTCTGCCGCCCCGTGTAGAAGAAGAAGTAGCAGAACATGGCCGCCAGCAGCATCCGCCACTGCGCCTTGCGGAACGAATTGTCGAGGGGGCGTGCGTAGGTGCCCGCCTGCAGGATGGGATTGGCCGCTTGCATGGTATGTCTCCTTGTCTTGACGGGCATGGGGCCCGTGGGGCCGGCTCGATGGCCGGCATGCTGTCTGTCTTGTCTGGCTGTCTCTGTCTTTTCTCGCTGCGCAGTCCCCGCCTGTCAGGCCAACGCCGCCGCGCCGATGAAGTTCTTGCCGCGCGCCCCGTCCATGGCCCGCGCGATCATGGCCGCCGCTTCGCTGTCCGCAACGCCATAGTCGGCAAACTCGGTCTTCACGCCAAGCCCCTGCAGGAAAGCCCGCAGTCGCTGCGTGGCGGTCGCCAGGTCGGTGCCGAACAGCAGCTGCAGCGTCCGGTCGCGGTCGGGCGAGCGGGCCCACGCTTTTTCCAGCACGAGGGGCAGCGTGAACGAGCAGGCGATACCGTGGGCCAGGCCGTGGCGCAGCGTCATCTCGTAGGAGATGGAATGCGCCAGCGCCGTCTTGGTGTTGGAAAACGCCATGCCGGCCTTCAACGCGGCCAGCGCCATGCGCTCGCGCAGGTCGAGGTTGCCCAGGTCTTTGAGCAGCGCCGGCAGGCAGTCGAAGATGTCACGCACGGCCGAGACGGCGAAAGTGTCGGAGACCGGGTTGGCGTTGACGTTCCAGATCGCTTCGAGCGCGTGCGAGAGCGCATCGAGCCCCGTCGACACCGTGGTGCCCGCCGGCACCGAGAGCATGAGCTCGGGGTCGACGATGGCGGCCTCGGGCCAGGTGGCGTCCAGGTGCAGCGAGTATTTCTTCTGGTTGCCGGCGTCCCAGATGGTGGCCCACGGCGTCACTTCGCTGCCGGTGCCGGCGGTGGTCGGCACGGCGATCAGCGGCTTGACGCTGGCGGGCACGAAGGGCTTGCCGGTGGCCAGCAACGCGACGAGTTCGTCGAACTGCCCGTTGGCCGTACCCACCATCAGGGCCTTGGCCGTGTCGATGGCGCTGCCGCCGCCGACCGCCACGATGGCGTCGCAGGGCGCGTCCGATTGCCAGAAGGTGTTGTACAGGTCGCGCAGGTGGGCGACGTCGGGGTTGGGGCGCACGTCGTCGATGACGGTGACGAGCGCGTCGCCCAGCAGCGCCTGCAGGCGATCGACCAGGCCCAGCCCGCGGGCCTCGGGGAAGGTGACGAGGGCGACGCGGCGCCCCGCGAGGAGCGCGGGCAGCCGGGCGAGGCTGCCTCGCCCGGAATGAATGGACACGGGGTTGCGGTAGGCGTGGGGCATGTTTTTTGTCTCCGGTTTCTGTCTGGGTCGCAGTGTCGAAGCGGCGCACCGGGGCGTCCAATCGCATTTCGCGCGTGCACTCGGTCCAAAACCGATGGATGCCTTGGGGAAAGCCTGCATAGGCGCCAGCGCCGCATCTGAGGGAGGCTCGGCGCACGCCCCTCACGATCGCCCCATGTTTCACCAGTACTACAAGTGGATCCGCTGCTTCCACGCCGTCGCCAAGACCGGCGGCTTCACCACGGCCGCGCGCTACCTGCACATCGGCCAGCCCACCGTGACCGACCAGGTCAAGGCGCTGGAAGAGCGCTTCAACGTCGAGCTGTTCCTGCGCAGCGGGCGCGCCGTGCGGCTCACGGCCGCGGGCGAGCAGCTGTATGCGATCACGCAGGGCCTGTTCGGGCAGGAAGAAGAAGCGATGCAGTTCCTGCAGCGCGCCCACAAGCTGCGCACGGGGCTGGTGCGCGTGGGCGCGGTGTCGCCGCCCATCGCGCTGGAGCTGGCGCGCAGCTTCAAGCGCAGCCACGCCGGGCTCGACCTGACGGTGTCGATCGGCTCCGAAGCCTCCACGCTCGGCGGGCTGCAGGACTTCGACATCGACGTGGGCATCCTCGTGGAGCCGCCCGAGATCGAAGGCCTGCACCAGGTGCCGTACCGCGTGGAGCGCATCGTGGCCGTGGTGCCCGCGAAGCACCCGTGGGCCAAGAAGCGCACCATCGCCACGCGCGACATCGCGGGCGAGCCGGTGATCCTGCGCGAGCCCGGCTCCAAGACACGCCACCGCGTGGAGCGCGCCTGCGCGCAGCAGGGCGTGCAGATGAATTGCGTGATGGAGATCAACAGCCGCGAGGCCATCCTGCACGCCGTGGCCAACGGCATGGGCGTGGGCTTCGTGACGCAGATCGAGTGCATTCCGCTGCCCGGCCTGAAGATGGTGGAGATCGACGACGACGAACTGTCGATCAGCTACTCGCTGTGCTGCCTGGCGGTGCGCAAGGACCGGCCGCTGATCCGCGCGCTGTTCGAGGTGGCACAGCAGGGCGACGACACGGCCGACTGAGCAGGGTTTCGTCGCGGGCGGCACACCCCGCGGCGGGCTTCTTCGCTATCCTGCCGTCTGGCCCCAGACGAAGGATCGACCTTGAACTTGCACCCCGCCCTCCAGGACGCCACCGCGCGCGACTTCGGCACCCTTGCCGACCTGGTCCGCCTCCACGCCCAGCACACCCCCGAGCGCCCCGCGCTGGCCGATGCCCAGCAGACGCTGGACTACCGCGCGCTCGACGCGCTCATGGATCGCATCGCCGCCGCCCTGCAGCGCGACGGCCTGCGCGCCGGCGACGCCATCGCCGTCTGCGCCGCCTCGTCGGTGCCCTACGCCGCCGTGTTCCTGGGCGCGCTGCGCGCGGGCGTCGCGGTGGCCCCGCTGGCCCCCGGCTCGGCGCCCGCCAGCCTGGCGCGCATGATCACCGACGCCGACGCGCGCCTGCTGTTCACCGACGCCTCGGCCGCCGAAGTGGTCGGCGCCGCCCAGGCCACCGGCCTGCCGCACATCGCGCTCGACGGCTCCAACGCCGGCCGCGCGCTCGACGACTGGCTCGCGGCGCCCGGCGCGAAGCCGGAGCCGGAGCCGGTCGACGTGCAGCCCGACTGGGCCTTCAACATCATCTATTCGTCGGGCACCACCGGCGAGCCCAAGGGCATCGTGCAGGGTCACGGCATGCGCTGGTCGCACATCCAGCGCGGCGCCAAGTACGAGTACGGGCCCGAGACGGTCACGCTGCTGTCGACGCCGCTCTACTCCAACACCACGCTGGTGGTTTTCTTCCCCACCCTCGCCTTCGGCGGCTGCGTGGTGCTGATGCCCAAGTTCGACGCGCTGGGCTACCTGCAGCTGGCCGTGCAGCACCGCGTGACGCACACCATGCTGGTGCCGGTGCAGTACCAGCGCCTGATGGCGCACCCGCGCTTCGACGCGCACGACCTGTCGACCTTCCGCCACAAGTTCAGCACCAGCGCACCCTTCAACGCGGCGCTCAAGGCCGACGTGCTCAAGCGCTGGCCGGGCGGGCTGGTCGAGTTCTACGGCATGACCGAGGGCGGCGGCACCTGCATCCTGGAGGCGCACCTGAACCCGACCAAGCTGCACACCGTGGGCCAGCCCGCGCCAGGCAGCGACATCCGCCTGATCGACGAGGAAGGCAACGAGCTGCCGCGCGGCGACACCGAGGTGGCCGGCGAGGTGGTGGGCCATTCGGCCGGCATGATGACCGGCTACCACCGCCAGCCCGCGAAGACGCGCGAGGCCGAATGGTTCGACGCCACCGGCAAGCGCTTCATCCGCACCGGCGACGTGGGCCGCTTCGACGCCGACGGCTTCCTCACGCTGTTCGACCGCAAGAAGGACATGATCATCAGCGGCGGCTTCAACATCTACCCGAGCGACCTCGAAGGCGTGCTGCGCGGCCATGCGGCAGTGGCCGACGTGGCGGTGGTCGGCGTGCCGTCCGAGCAGTGGGGCGAGACGCCCGTGGCCTTCGTGGTGCGCCGCGAGGGCGACGCCACCACCGAAGACGCGCTGCTGCAGTGGGCCAACGCGCAGGTCGGCAAGACGCAACGGCTGGCGCGCCTGCGCTTCATCGACGAGCTGCCGCGCAGCGCGATCGGCAAGGTGCTCAAGCGCGAGCTGCGCGACCTGAGCGCCTGACCGAGTGAGCGCCGCAAGCACCGACACCGCCCCGCCCGAACACGGCGGCGGCAACGGCCTGCTGTGGGTGCTCGTGGCCGTCGCGGTCGTGTTCGCCTTCGTGCGCCCGCGCGCGCCGATGGACTGGCTGCGGCTGGTCGACTGGCAGACCGTGGGCGCGCTGGCGGGCCTGCTCGCCATCACGCAGGGCGTCGAGAAGAGCGGCATGCTGCAGGCCGCCGCGCGGCGCCTGCTGGCGCACACGCACAGCCAGCGCGGCCTGGCGATGGCGCTCACGGCCACGGCCGCGCTGCTGTCGGCGCTGGTGACCAACGATGTGAGCCTGTTCCTGCTGGTGCCACTCACGCGCGTGCTGGCCGTGCAGGCGCACCTGCCGCTGGCGCGGCTGGTGGTGCTGCAGGCGCTGGCCGTGAACGCCGGCTCGGCGCTCACGCCCATCGGCAACCCGCAGAACCTGTACCTGTGGCACCGCTCGGGCGAGAGCTTCTTCGGCTTCATGGCCATGATGGGCCCGACCGTGGCGATCATGCTGTTCTGGCTCTTCGTGGCCGTGTGGTGGCTGGTGCCGCGCACGCCGATCGCGCTGCGCGAGGAGACCGAGGCCGCGCCCGTGCAGCCGCGCCTGCTGGCGCTGGCCGGCGTGCTGTTCGTCGGCTTCGTGGTCGCGCTCGACCGCCACTGGCTGCTGCCCGGCCTGGGCGCGGTGTTCGGCGTGCTGCTGCTCACCTACCCGCGCGTGCTGCGCGGCATCGACTGGGCCTTGCTGGCGATCATTGCGCTGATGTTCGTCGACCTGCGCCAGGCCGCCGAGCTGCCCGCCGTGGCGGCGCTGCTGGGCCACTGGCCTATCGGCGAGGGCTGGCGCGCCTACCTGGCGGCCATTGCCGCCTCGCAGGTCATCAGCAACGTGCCGGCGGCGATCCTGCTCGACCGCTACGTGCACGACCTGCCCGCGCTCGCGGCCGGCGTGAGCGTGGGCGGCTTCGGCTGCGTGCTGGGCTCGCTGGCCAACCTGATCGCGCTGCGGCTGGCCAGGCTGCCGCACGGGCTGCGCGAGTTCCACCGCATCAGCATTCCGTTCCTGCTGGTGTGCGCGGCCTCGGCGCTGCTGCTGCGGCTGGGGTGATGACAGGCGGCGGGGCGGCGCGGACAATCGTTCCCGCCATGCCCACGCCCGCCCCCGTCCTCTCGCTGCGCGACTACACGCCATCTCGCGGCAGCCATGCGCACGACCACTTCCAGGTGCTGCTCGGGCTCGACGGCGTGCTCGAGATCGAAGTCGAAGGCCGCGGCTCGGGCATCGGCACGGGCCAGGCCCAGGTGGTCGCGCCCGGCGACCGCCACGACTTCGAGGCCCGGCGCGGTGGCAGCGTCTGCCTCGTGCTCGACACCCCGCACGCCCCGTGGGCACGCTGCGTCGAACAGCCGCCGGCCGACGCACCCCGGCTGCATGCGCTGGCCCGCTACCTCGCGCACTGCCTGCAGCAGCCGCAGCACGCGGCCCTCGCCCTGCAGCACGGCCCGGCGCTGCTGCTCGAAGCCTGGGGCGCCGCGCCGTCGGTCGCCGACACGCGCCGCCGCCGCATCGACTGGCCGGCCCTCGCGGCCTGGGCGCAGGCGAACTGGCACCGGCCGCTGGGCGTGGCCGACCTGGCCGAGGTCGCCTGCCTGAGCCCCAGCCAGTTCGCGCAGCGCTGCCGCGAGGAACAGGGCCGCAGCGCGATGCTGTGGCTGCGCACGCTGCGGCTGGCCCATGCGCGCGAACTGCGGCTCGAAGGCCTGAGCGTGGCCGAGACGGCGCGCCGCACCGGCTACCGGTCGCCGTCGGCGCTCACGGCCGCGCTGCGCCGCTGACACCGTCGTTGCGCGACGACGCACCGTCGGGCCGCGACGAACGCGGCGCGTAGCCTCGGCGTCCATGCCCGCCACCTTCTACGCCCTGCTCGCCATCGCGCTGTGGGCCACGCTCGCCACCTTCGGCACCGCGCTGTCGCACCTGCCGCCCTTCCTCTTGACCGGGCTGGCGCTGATCGTCGGCAGCGTGCCGAGCTGGCCGCTGGTGCTGCGCGACCGCCGCGCCTGGCGCGTGCCACCGCGCACGCTGGCGCTCGGGGTGTACGGGCTCTTCGGCTTTCACTTTCTGCTGTTCATCGCGCTGCGGCATGCACCGCCGGTCGAGGCCAACCTCGTGAACTACCTCTGGCCGCTGCTGATGGTGGTGCTGGCGCCGGTGCTGCTGCCGGGCGTGTCGCTGCGCCCACTGCACGTGGTGGCGGCGCTGCTGGGCTTCGCGGGCGCGGCCATCGCGATCCTCGGTGCACGAAGCGACAGTGCCCTGCCGGGTGCGCCCGCCACGTACTGGGGCTTCCTGCCGGCGGCCGGCTCGGCCTTCATCTGGGCCAGCTACTCGCTGTGGACGCAGCGCGTTACGCCCTTCCCGACCTCGGCCATCGGCCTGTTCGGGCTGGTGTCGGGCGCGCTCTCGCTGGCCTGCCATGCGCTGCTGGAGCCGGCGGTAGCGCTGTCGGCGAAAGACTGGCTGCTGGTCGCGCTGTGCGGCCTGGGCCCGCTGGGCGCGGCCTTCTTCGTGTGGGACATGGCGCTCAAGCGCGGCGACGCGCGGCAGATCGGCATCCTGAGCTACCTCACGCCGCTGGCCTCCACCGCGCTGCTGCTGGCCGTGACCGGCCGGGCGCTCACGGCCAGCATCGCGCTGGCGGCGGCGCTGATCATCTCGGCCGCCGTGATGGGCACGCGTGCGAAATGAGACAAATCAGGGCGATGCCCGACAGAGCTTGTCGTTTTTTGTGGCTAGAGTGGAGGCTCAGGAAAAAGGAGTCACCCCCATGGATCAGAAGAACAACAAGACCGAGGATTTCGAGATCACGCCCAAGCTGGTGTTCGACATGAACCTGGCGCTGTACCTCGACCTGGTGGCCGCGCTGGAGGGCGCGGGCGCCGTCACCTACCGGCAGATGGCGGCGCGGGTCCTGAACATCAGCATGGACGCCCGCACCGACGGCGACACCAACCTGTCGACCGTGCTCGAAGGCATCGCCCAGGGCTTCGCAGGCCACGGCGACGGCCTCTCGATCGAACTGCTGAAGGCCGCGCGCGGCCTGCGCGAGGACGATGCGATGGGCGACATTCCGATGCGGCCCACCGACGATTGAGGTTCGGGGCGCCGCGGCGCCCCTTTGGTTATTCCTCGGCGACCTGCAGCACCAGCTTGCCGAAGTTCTCCCCCGCGAACAGCTTGTTCAGCGACTCGGGGAAGGTGTCGAGGCCCTTCACGACGTCTTCCTTGCTCTTCATGCGGCCGTCCTTCAGGTAGCCGGCCATCTCGGCGATCGCGATCGGGTAACGGTCGGCGTAGTCGAACACCACGATGCCTTCCATGCGCGCGCGGTTCACGAGCAGGCTCAGGTAGTTCTTCGGGCCGGCGGCCGGCATGCTGTTGGCGTTGTTGTACTGGCTGATGGCGCCGCAGATGATCACGCGGGCCTTGCGCGCCAGGCGTGCCAGCACCGCATCCAGAATCTCGCCGCCGACGTTGTCGAAGTAGATGTCCACGCCCTTCGGGCAGTGGGTCTTCAGGCCTTCGCGCACCGCGCCCGCGCCGGCCTTGTAGTCGATGCAGGCGTCGAAGCCCAGCTCTTTCACCACCCACTCGCACTTGGCGGCGCCGCCGGCGATGCCGACCACGCGGCAGCCCTTGATCTTGGCCAGCTGGCCCACGGTCTGGCCCACGGCGCCGGCCGCGCCGGAGACGACCACCGTTTCGCCTGCCTGGGGCATGCCCACGTCCATCAGGCCGAAGTAGCCGGTCATGCCGGGCATGCCCAGCACGTTGAGCCACTGGGTGATGGTGCCCACGCGCAGGTCGACCTTCACGAGGCCGTTGCGCTTGATCTGGTCCTGCGGGATCAGCATGTATTCCTGCACGCCGAGCGTGCCGTACACGGTGTCGCCCACGGCGAACTGCGGGTTCTTCGAGGCCACCACGCGGCCGATGCCGCCGGCGCGCATCACCTCGTCGATGGCGACGGGCGGGATGTAGCTCTTGGCGTCGTTGAGCCAGCCGCGCATGGCGGGGTCGAGCGACAGCGACAGCGTCTTGACCAGCACGCCGCCCTCGTCGGGCTGGGCCACGGGCTCGGTGCTGAAGCGCCAGTGCTCGCGCGTGGCCGTGCCCTCGGGGCGCTTGGCAAGACGGACCTGGTGGTTGGTGAGGGCGCTGCTCATGGTGTCTCCTTGATGGGTGAATGTGCCGGGCATCGGCGACGCAGCCGCATCGTAGTCGCGGGCCAAGACCCCGCGCGTAGCGCAGGCGACAGCCCGCGCGCCCCCTCCGAGCGCCCTGCTATGGAAGCAGGAGCAGCCCGTACGCCGCCGCCGTGGCAACGCCCAGCACCGACGCCACGGCGCCGACGCGCCGCGCCCAGCCGGGCCGGTAGCTCACGAGGCCGACCACCACGAGCGCGGCGGCCGTGAGCGCGCCCAGCCACAGCACCCAGCCCATGGCCGACCCGCGCAGCCGGAGTGCTGCGACCAGCGAGAGGAGCAGCAGTGCCGCGCCGCCCAGCTGCTGCCAGGGCCGCGACGGGCCCGGCGTGCGGCCGCGCCCGTGGGCGTCTTCGTAATGCCGGTCCATCGCCAGGCTCAGCGTGACGAAGCCGCCGAGCGCCGACGCGAACAGGGCGCACACCAGCGCGAAGGTGCTCATGGGCAGCACCCCCGCGCCGGAAGCCCCGCCCTCACCGGACGACGAAGCTCAGCGTGGCGACGTGGCGCGTCTGCGTGTAGGGCTTGCCGTCCCAGCTGCCCTTGCCGTCCTTGTCGGTGTGGTTCACCTCGACCACGTACTGGCCGGGCCAGGGCGTCTGCAGCGTGACCTGGCCGGCGTCGTCGGTGGTGAACTTCTTCTCCCACTTGGGCGGGCCGAACACAACCACCTCGGTCTTGGGCAGCGGCTTGCCCGCGAGCAGCAGCGTGAAGCTGTTGCTGTTGGCGGCCTGCGGCACGAGCTCGAGCGTGTGGCGCGCGACGGTTTCGGTGCGGCCGGTGCGTGCCTGGTACAGGCTCGCCACGCCCTTGTCGCTGACGTAGGCGCCCACGAGGCGCGCGTCGCCGCTGGCGTCGGCCTTGACCACGAAGTGGTCGGCATGGCGCGTGGCCGGCGTCTGCTTGCCGTCGGCGGCGATGCCGCGCGGCGCGCTGACCAGCTTCAGGTGGCCGGACTCGGTCTCGCGCAGGTCGTCGGCCCATTCGCCGAAGTAGGCCTTGGCCTCGCCGCCCGCGGCGGGCTCGAGCCAGACGAAGTGGGCGTGCGCGGCGCCCGAGAAAACGAACGCGGCCGCCGCGAGGGTGGCAAGGGAGAACAGGGGTTTCTTCATGGTCGATGCTCCAGGTAGTGATGGCATGGTTGAGACGGAATGGAAGACGGCTTGTTCAGAACTTGGCGCGCAGGGTCAGGCTCACGTTGCGCGGCTCGCCCCAGAACACGCTGTCGTAGAAGCCCACGTTGCGGTAGTACTTCTTGTCGAAGACGTTGCGGATGTTCAGTTGCGCCGTGACGTTCTTGTTGATCTCGTAGCTGGCCATGAGGCTGAACACCGCGTACGCCTTCTGCGAGATGCGCGGCAGCGGGTCCTTCATGCTGAACAGCGGCGGCTGGCCATACCACGACTCGCCGTAGATGCCGCTTTGCGCCGTCATGTCGCCGCCGACCTTCAGGCCGCGCCAGGCGCCACTGAAGCGGTAGGCGGTCGACAGGCGCAGCAGGTGCCTGGGCTGGTTGGGCACGGCACGCGCGCCCTTGGCGGTCTTGGCATCGAGATACGTGTAGCCGGCGGCCACGTTCCAGTCGGGCGTGATCTGGCCCGACACGTCGAACTCCAGGCCGCGCGCGGTCACGCCGTCACCGCTGGCCACGTAGGCCTGGCCGCCGTCGGGCAGGCGAAAGCCCGCGGGCACGCTGCGGTCGAGCTCGGCCAGGTTCTTCTTCTTGACCTGGAACACGGCCGCCGACGCATTGAGCGCACCGCCGAAGTACTCGCCCTTCAGGCCCAGCTCGGCGCTGGTGCCGGTCTCGGGCGTGAGGTACTGGTCGTTGCGGTCCTTCGAGGTCTGCGGACGGAACAGCGTGGTGTAGCTGGCGTACAGCGAGTGGCGCTTGTCCAGGTCGTAGACCACACCGACATACGGCGTGACTTCGTCCTTCGACTCCGACTTGCCCGTGGTGCGCGTGTACTGCAACGCCGTGTTGTAGGCGTGGGTGTAGCTGCGGTAGTTGCTCACGCGCGCGCCGACGATCACGCTCAGCGGGTCGGTGAGGCTGAAGCGGCCCGCCACGTAGCCGCCATTGAGCTGCGTGAAGCCCACGGTCTTGGAGCCGTCGGCCAGGAAGATCGGGCGCGGGATGTTGCCGGTCCACGTGCGGTAGTCGGGAATGGCCTCGGGGTACGGGATGACCGGCGTGCCGCCCTGCGAGGTGTAGGTCTGGTTGCCGCCGTTCCATCCGGCGATGAAGGTGTGGCGCCGCCCGAACAGGCTGAAGGGGCCGGTGGCGTACAGGTCGAAGTTGTCGTTGACGTACTCGCCCTCGCCCCACACGCCACTCCACAGCTTCATGCCCTGGCCGGTGAAGCGGTTGGGGTAGCCCGCGCCGCCGTTGGCCACAGTGGTGTTGTTGGTGCTGGTGGTGCGCGCGTAGCCCAAGTGCACCTTCCAGTCGTTGTCGAAGCGGTGCTGCAGCGAGACGAAGGCCGTGTGCTGCTTGTTGGCCCAGGTGCTCCACGGCGCGCTCAGGCTGGTGTTGCGCGGCAGGTTGGCGAGCGTGCCGTCGTGGTTCCAGTACGGAATGGCGCCCCAGGTCGCGCCCGTGGGCTTGTTGTCCTGGAAGTCGATGCCGGCGGTGAGCAAGGTGGAGCGCGTGAGGTCGGCCTCGACGATCACCATGCCCACGGTTTTTCGCTCGTGGTACAGGTCCATGTACGAGTCGCGGTCCTGCCAGGCCAGCGCGGTGCGCGCGCGGATGCGGCCGTCGGCGGTGAGCGGCACCGACAGGTCGACCTCGGCGCGCTTGTGGTTCCAGCGCCCGTAGCTGAGCGAGGCGCTGCCCTGGAACTCGCGCGTGGGGCGCTTGCGCACCGAGTTGATGGTGGCCGAGGGATCGCCCGTACCGCCCATGAGGCCGGTGGCGCCGCGAATGACCTCGATGCGGTCGTACAGCACGGCGTCCGACAGCGGCGCATTCGGCCCGCGCGGCATGCCGTCGATCTGGAAGTTGTTGATCGAGAAACCGCGCGCCGAGTAGTTCACGCGCTCGCTGTCGGCTTGCCCGACCATGATGCCGGTGGTCTGGCCCAGCACGTCGTCGATGCGGGCGCTGCCCAGGTCGTCCATGCGCTCGCGCGTGATCACGGTCACCGACTGCGGCGTCTCGCGGATCGACAGGTCCATGCGCGTCGCGGTGGAGGCCTGCTCGGCGGTGTAGGAGCGGCTGCCCTCGGTGCGGCCGCTGCGGTCGCCCGAGACGGTGACCTCGGACAGCGCCGCGCCGCTGGCGGCGGGCTGTTGTTGCGCGCCGGCTGCGCCGCACAGGAGCAGGGCGACAAGGGCCACGGGAGACCGCTGGAAGCGGGCGCGTGAAAACGAATGCTGGTTCATGGCATGAAGAAAGGGGGCGACCCGACCCGGGAGGTCGGCAACGCCCGTTGGCAGGAGATGGCTAGCGACGCACCCGGCCGCGAAGGGGCCGGCAGCGACCTGGCTGCGGAGAAAAAACGCGGTGCGTCAGTAGGTGCCGCGCAAGGTCACGAGCAGGTGGCGCGGGGCGCCGTAGAAGCTGCTGCTGGTGCTGGTGCGGTAGCGCGTGTCGAAGACGTTGTTCAGCGCCACCGACACGGCGAGGTGCTTGTTGATCGGGTAGCGCGCCATGAGGTCGAGCGTGGTGTAGGCCTGCTGCGTGAAGCGCGCATGGCCCGAGGGGCCCAGGCCCGTGCTGTAGGTGTCGCTCTGCCAGTTCAGGCCGCCGCCCACCGTGAGGCCGTTGCCGATGCCGGCGATGCGGTAGCTGGTGAAGAGCTTCAGCAGGTTCTTCGGCACCTGCGTGTTCAGCCGCTGGCCGGCCGCGTCGCGTGCCACGCTGTGCGCAAAGCCGCCGCCGACCTGCCAGCCGGGCAGCAGCTCGCCGGCCACTTCGAATTCGTAGCCGCGCGTGGTCGTGCCCTTGGCGGCGCGGTAGGCGGCCGAGCCGTCGGGCGCGAACTCGTTGTCCAGGCGCACGGCGAGGTTGTCCTGCTTCACCTGGAACACGGCGGCGCTGAGGTTGAGCCGGTCGTTGTGGAACGCGCCCTTCACGCCCGCCTCGTAGGCGTGCCCTTCGAGCGGATCGAGGTAGGTGCCGCTGCGGTCCTTGCTGGCCTGCGGCTTGAAGATGCTGGTGTAGCTGGCGTAGGCCGACCAGTGCTTGTCGAGGTCGACCACCACGCCCGCGTACGGCGTGACGACGCCCTTCTCGCTGCGCGTGGTGAGGGTGGCGGCGCGCTGCAAGGGGACGGTGCGCGTCGCGTCCTTCCAGTCGCTCGCGCGCGCGCCGACGATGACCGAGAGCGCGTCGGTGGGCCGCAGCCGCACCGTGGCATAGGCGCCCGACTGGCGCGTGGCGGTTTCCTGGCGGCCGGTCACGGGCTGGTGCGGCTGGGCCGGCAGGTCACCGGTCCAGCTGTTGAAGTTCGCGATCCACGGATCGAAGCCCGCCACGTTCCAGCCCGCGTACAGCGGCGCGTCGCTGTGCGTGCGCGAGGCGTTGTAGCCCAGCACCAGCTCATGCCGCCGGCCGAAGAGTTCGAAGGGGCCGCTGGCGTACAGGTCGAATGCGTTCTGCACCGGCACCGCGTTCCAGCGGTTCGTCCACAGGCCGAGCCCCGCACCCGTGGCGCGGTCCATGTAGCCGCGCAGCGCGTAGCCGATGACGTCGTCGTAGGCGCGGCGCGAGCGGTTGAAGGCGGCGTGCACGGCCCAGCCGTTGTCGAAGCGGTGGTCGAGCGCGGCGAAGTACTGGCGCTGGTCCTGGTACGAATGGGCCCAGCGCGCGGCGGCGCTGCGCGAGCGGCCGTAGCTGGCCTCGCTGCCGTCGCTGAAAAACAGCGGCAGGCCGGCGCGCGCCACGCCGTCGTTGTCGTGGCGCTGCAGCTCGAAGCCGGCGCTCAGGCGCGTGCTGCGCGCGAGGTCGGCTTCGACGATGCCGTAGAACAGGCGCTTGTTCTCGTGGTGCCGCTCGATCCACGAGTCGCCGTCCTGCACGGCCGCGACCACGCGCGCACGCACGCGGCCGTCGGCGGTGACGGGCCCGCCGATGTCGAGTTCGGCGCGCTGCCGGTTCCAGGTGCCCGCGCTGAACGAAGCGCTGGCCTGCAGCGCGTTGCCGGGGCGCTTGCGCACGAGGTTGACGGTGGCCGCCGGCGTGCCCACGCCGTTGAGCAGACCGGTGGCGCCGCGCACCACCTCGACGCGGTCGTAGAAGGCCAGGTCACCCGTCTGCAGCAGCCAGGTGCCGGCCTGCGGGATGCCGTCGACCTGGTAGTTCTCGACCTCGAAGCCGCGCGCATAGACGGCGTTGGCGTCGGTGCCGGCGTTGCCGCTCTGCACGAAGCTCAGGCCGGGCGCCTGGCGCAGCACGTCGCTGATCTGGCTCAGGCCCTGGTCGTCGATGCGGTCGCGCGTGAGCACGCTGACCGACTGCGGCGTCTCGCGCAGGCTGAGTTCGAGCCGCGTCGCGGTGCCGATCGCACCATCGGTGGTGTAGGAGCCTGTGCCTTCGGTGACGGTGCCGGTGTCGCGCCCGCCGGTGACCGTGACCTCGCTGAGCGCACCGCCCGCGGCGGGCGCTTCGGCCTGCGGCTTCGGACGCTGCGCCGCAACCCGCAGCGCGTAGCCACCTGAAGCACCGCGCACCGCTTCAAGGCCGCTGCCTTCGAGCAGCTGCAGCAGCGCCTCGCGTGCCGTGTAGCGGCCCTGCAGCGCGGGCGCGCGCTTGCCGCGCACGACCTCGGCATCGACGCCGAGCAGCAGCCCCGTGCGCACGGCGAGCGCGGTCAATGCGCTGCTCAGCGGCTGCGCGGGCTGGTGCCACTCGAAGGCCGCATCGGCGGCGGGCGCTTGCGCGGCGGCCGGCACGGCGAGCAGCACCAGGCTCGCGAGCGCGAAGGCGCGGCGCAGGCGATGCCAGCGCTGCGCGCTGGCGTGCGCGGTCTCGGTCGGGTCTGCGGGTCCTGTCATGGTGTGGTGAATCTCTTTTCACCACCTATGACAAGCGGGCACGGGAATCGGGTAGCGGCGCGCGCGGAAAAAAGTGCGACCCGCCGATCACGGCGGCGCCGTGGTCACCCGCACCAGCCACGGCGACAACGTCGACACGCGCAAGCCCGGCAGCGCACTGGCGAGCAGCGCGAGCGCGGCGTCGCTCTGCTGGATCGGCAGCACGCCGGTGAAGCGCAGCGCGCCCAGGGCCTCGTCGTCGGCCAGCAGCAGGCCGGGCCGGTGCCGGCCGAGCTGGCGCAGCACCTCGGCCACCGGTGCGTCGTCGAACACCAGCCGACCCTGCGGCCAGGCCAGGCCGCCGGGCGCGGCGGGCACGGTGTCGGTGGTGACGCCGCGGCGGTCGAAGCGCACCTGCTGCCCCGCCTGCACGTCGACCCACCGGTCGTCGCCGCCCTCGAGCGGCTGCACGCGCACGCGCGACTCGGTGACGGTGACGAGCGTGTCGCTCGCCTCGCGCCGCACGGCGTAGCGCGTGCCCAGCGCCTGCGCGCTGCCGTCGCGGTCGACCACGGCAAAAGGCTTGTCGCCATGCGCGACCTCGACGAAGACCTCCCCGCGCAGCAGCTGCACGCGGCGCACGCTGCTGGAGAAATCGATGTCGATGGCCGAGTCGCTGTTCAGCGCGACGCGGCTGCCGTCCTCGAGCGTGAGGTGGCGGATCTCGCCGGTGCCGGTGCGTTCATCCGCCAGCCAGGCCTGCCACGGCATCGCGGCGCCCGCCACGAGCAGGCCGGGCAGCAGCACGAGCGCGCCCAGCGCCTGGCGCGAGAGGCCGCGGCGCGCGGGCTGCGGCGCGGGGGTGTCGGGCGTGACCGACTCCCACATGCGGCGCATCTCGGCCAGGAGCCGCGCATGGCGCTCGTCGAGCGCGCACCACGCCGCGCAGGCGGCGCGCGTGGCGTCGTCCACGCTGTCGTCGGCGAGGGTCACGGCCCACAGCGCCGCCTCCTCGCGCAAGCGCTCGGCGGCCGCGTCAGGCATGGGCCGGGGCGTCGGCGCTTTCCGCTTCGGGCACGGCCGCGGCCATGCGGCCGTGGCAATGCGCCAGCACCTTCGCGAGGTACTGCTTCACGCGCGTCTCGGACACGCCCAGTTCGGCCGCGATCTCGCGATACGAGCGGCCTTCGACGCGCGCCATCAGGAAGGCGGTGCGGCTCTTCACGTCGAGCTCGGTCGCCAGCAGCGCGAGCACCTGGCCCAGCAGTTCGCGCGCGCAGGCCTTGTCCTCGGCGCTCGGCGCGCAGGCGTCCTCGGCCATCAGCGCCACGGTGCGCAGCACCTCGGCCTCGACCTGCATGCGGCGGAAGCGGTTGATCATCAACCGGCTGGCCACCACCTGCAGGAAGGCGCGCGGCTGGCGCAGCACCGGCTGTTGCGG
The DNA here is from genome assembly GCF_059423605.1 of Variovorax sp. GW460-12-1-14-LB1. Taxonomy (NCBI): domain Bacteria; kingdom Pseudomonadati; phylum Pseudomonadota; class Betaproteobacteria; order Burkholderiales; family Comamonadaceae; genus Variovorax; species Variovorax sp. GW460-12-1-14-LB1. The sequence goes on along the minus strand of NZ_JBWKYF010000018.1, from coordinate 22,773 downwards.
CAGCTCGATGAGGTTGAGAAAGGTGTCGTGCGTGAGATCGGCCGCAGTGAAGCCGCAGCGCAGGCGGCCCAGCAACCAGCTGCGCAGCCAGCCCTGGTGGTCGACGTACAGCTGCCGGACTTCCGGATGGGACATGGTGTGAAGGGGCATCGCGGGCAGCGACGCAATTGAGAGTTATTCTCATTATAGATTTGTAAAGTTTGTCCTGTCCCCCGAAACGTCTCATTCCGCATGAGGCACCGCGCGGGCTACCCGTTTCGGCGCCTCGCACGTCTTAGCTGCATGACCCTCGCTTTCTTCTGCAGGGACGCCCGGTGACGGCGCCCGCTTCCCGTTCGCGCGCCGGCCGGCGCCTGCGCATCGCCGCCTTCGCGGCCCTGGCCCTGGCCGCCGCCGCGGTGGCCTATGTGGGGGCGAGTCCGCGCGACCCCGGCTGGGACACCGCCGTGCTGCGCCGCGGCGACATCGAAAGCAGCGTGACCGCCATCGGCACGCTGCAGCCGCGCCGTTATGTGGACGTGGGCGCGCAGGTGTCGGGCCAGATCCTGCGGCTGCACGTGCAGCCCGGCGACCCGGTGAAGAAGGGCCAGCTGATGGTGGAGATCGACCCCAGCGTGCAGCAGGCCACGGTGGACGCCGGCCGCGCCTCGCTCGCGGGGCTGCGCGCGCAACTGGCCGACCAGCACGCGCAGCACCGGCTGGCGCGCCAGCAGTTCGCACGCCAGCAGCAGATGGCCGCCGAGGGCGCCACGCGCGCCGAAGACGTGCAGACCGCCGAAGCCACGCTGGCTTCCGCCGCCGCGAAGATCGCGCACCTCGAAGCCCAGATCGCCCAGACCCAGGCCACGCTCAAGGCCGACGAGGCCCGCCTGGGCTACACGCGCATCTACGCGCCGATGGCCGGCAGCGTGGTCTCGGTGCAGGCGCGCGAGGGCCAGACGCTCAACGCCACCTACCAGACGCCCGACATCCTGCGCGTGGCCGACCTGTCGAGCATGACGGTGTGGACCGAGGTCTCGGAAGCCGACGTGCGCCGCGTGAAGCGCGACATGGCCGTGTACTTCACCACGCTCGGCGCCGACCGCCGCCGCTGGGAAGGCACCGTGCGCCAGGTGCTGCCCTCGCCGCCCGTGGCCGCAGGCAAGGGCGGCGGCGACGCGCCGCAGGCCCCGGCCGCCAGCAAGGTCGTGCTCTACACGGTGCTGTTCGACGTGGACAACGCCGACGGCGAGCTCATGCCGCAGATGACCGCGCAGGTGAGCTTCGTCGCCGCCTCGGCGCGCAACGTGGTGGTGGCACCGCTGCCCGCGCTCACGGCCGTGAAGGGCCAGGCCGGGCGTTTCACCGCGCGCGTGCTCGGCCCCGACGGCCAGCCCGCGCCGCGCGAGGTGCGCATCGGCGTGCGCGACCGGCTCTCGGGCGAGGTGCTCGAAGGCCTGGCCGAGGGCGAGCGCCTGATCACCGGCGAACGCGCGGCCGGCGGCGGCACGCGGAAGTTCCAGCTGTGAGTGCAGCGGAGACGAAGACGCCCCCGCTGATCGCGCTGCACGACCTGCGCAAGTCCTACGGCGGCCACGACGGCGCGCCGGCCGTCGAGGTGCTGCGCGGCATCACGCTCGAGCTGCACGCGGGCGAGTTCGTCGCCATCGTCGGCAGTTCGGGCTCGGGCAAGTCGACGCTGATGAACCTGCTGGGCTGCCTCGACCGCCCGACCCAGGGGCGCTACCTGTTCGCCGGCCAGGACGTGGCCGGCATGGACGCCGACGCGCTCGCGCGATTGCGGCGCGAGGCCTTCGGCTTCGTGTTCCAGGGCTACCACCTGATCTCCACCGAGTCGGCGCAGGAGAACGTCGAGATGCCCGCCATCTACGCCGGCGCGGCGCCCGCCGAACGCGCGGCGCGCGCACGCGGGCTGCTCACGCGCCTGGGCCTGGGCGAGCGGCTGGGCCACCGGCCGCACCAGCTCTCGGGCGGCCAGCAGCAGCGCGTATCGATCGCGCGTGCGCTCATGAACGGCGGACGCATCGTGCTGGCCGACGAGCCCACCGGCGCGCTCGACTCGCGCAGCGGCGAAGAGGTGATGGCACTGCTCGACGAGATGGCCGCCGCCGGCCACACCGTGATCCTCATCACGCACGACCGCGAGGTGGCGCAGCGCGCGCGCCGCGTGATCGAGATCCGCGACGGCTGCATCGTGTCGGACAGCGGGCGCGCGCCCGTCGAAGCACCACCAGAGCCACTTCCGCTGCTCTCGCCCTCGCACACAGCCGACGCCGCCGACACGCCGCGCGCCCTGCTCTCCGAGCTGCACGAGGCGCTGCGTGCGGCCTGGCGCGTGATGTGGATCCACCGCTTTCGCACCGGCCTCACGCTGCTGGGCATCGTGATCGGCGTGGCCTCGGTCATCGTGATGCTCGCGGTCGGCACCGGCTCGCAGGAGGCGGTGATGAAGCAGATCTCGCTGTTCGGCGCCGACAAGATGTACGTGGCCGCCATTCCCGACAGCGCGCGCGGGCGCGGCGGCAAGCTCACGCTGGCCGATGTCGACACCATCCGCCGCCTGCCCAACGTGCGCGTGGCCATGCCGTACATCGAGGGCTTCGTGGTCGCGCGGCGCGGCAACGTGGACCACCGCACCGAGGGCGGCGGCGCCACCACCGATTTCGAGCAGGCGCTGAAGTGGCCGACCGCGCGCGGCATCTTCTTCGACGAGAGCGACGAGCAGGGCCTGGCCAAGGTCGCGGTGATCGGCGAGCGCGTGCAGGCCGCGCTGTTCGCCGACGGCACCGACCCCGTGGGCCAGCGCATCCTCTTGGACAACGTGCCCTTCGACGTGCTGGGCGTGCTCGCCGCCAAGGGCGCGGGCGGCGGCCAGGCCAGCGAGGACGAGCGCGTGATCGTGCCCTTCTCCACCGCCGCCGCGCGGCTGTACGGCAGCAACCACCCGACCTGGGTGGCGGTGGCCGTGCACGACGTCGACAAGGCCTCCGAGACGGCGGCAGAAATCGTCGAGGTGCTGGCCGCGCAGCGCCACGTGCGCGACGTGCAGGTGTTCAACCAGACCGAGTCGATCAAGGCGCGCGCGCAGACCCAGCGCACCATGACCGTGATGCTCGGGCTGATCGCGGCGGTGTCGCTGGTGGTCGGCGGCATCGGCGTGATGAATGTGATGCTCATGACCGTGCGCGAACGCACGCGCGAGATCGGCATCCGCATGGCCACCGGCGCACGCCAGCGCGACATCCTGCGGCAGTTCCTGGTCGAGGCGGTGCTGGTCACGGTGACCGGCGGCGTCGCGGGCGTGGCGGGCGGGCTGCTCGTGGGCGCCGCGCTCATCGTGTGGAGCGTGCCGGTGATCTTTTCCCTCACGGCCATCGCGGGCGCCTTCGGCTGCGCCGTGCTCACCGGCCTGGTGTTCGGCTTCATGCCGGCCCGCAAGGCCGCCGCGCTCGACCCGGTCGCGGCCCTGTCTTCCGAATGACGACTGCCATGACGCGCCTTTTCTTCTCTCCCGCCGCGCTGGCCCTGGCGGCGCTGCTGCTCGCGGGCTGCGCGACGCCTTCGGCCGATGCGCCCGCCACTGCAGCTCCCGTCGCAGACCCGTGGTGGGGCGGCTTCGGCAGCACCGAGCTGCCGGCCTTCGTCGCCGCGGTCGATGCCGGCAACCCCGACGGCGATGCCGCCGAAGCCCGCCTGCGCCAGGCCGAAGCGCAGGAGCGCATCACCGGCGCCTCGGCCTGGCCCGAGCTGTCGGCGACCGCCGATGTGCAGCGCCAGGGCCGGCTCGGCGGCGATGCGAACGTGAGCGGCAACCGGCGCGCGCTCGGGCTCGATGCGCACTACGAGGTCGACCTGTGGGGCCGCCTGCGCGCGCAGCGCGACAGCGCCGGCGCCTCGCGACAGGCCAGTGCCTTCGACCGCGACGCGGTGCGGCTCGCGCTGCGTGCAGGCGCAGGTGCGGCCTGGCTCGAAGCGCTGGGCCTGCGCGAGCGCACGGCCATCGCGCGCCGCAGCCTGGACGATGCCGAACGGCTGCTGCAGCTGGTCGAGGCCCGTGCGCGCGCAGGCGCGGCCTCGCCGCTCGAACTCGCGCAGCAGCGCGGCATCGTCGCGTCGCAGCGGCGCACGGCCGCCACGCTGCACCAGCAGTCGCGCGCGGCCGACATCCGCATGGCGCGCTGGCTCGGCCAGGCCGGCAGCGAGGTGCGGATCGCGGCCACCAGCCTGCAGCAGCTCGCGCTGCCCGCGGTCGACGCCAGCCTGCCGGCCGACCTGCTCGCGCGCCGGCCCGACATCGCACGCGCCGAGGCCGCGCTGGCAGCGGCCGATGCCGACGTGGCGGCGGCGCGCGCGGCGATGTTCCCCACGCTCACGCTGAGCGCCGGCCTCGCGGCCGCGGGGCCGCGCTTCGGCACGCTGTTCGACCACCCGGTGTACAGCCTCGCGGCGGCGCTCGCGGCGCCGATCTTCGATGGCGGCCGGCGCGCAGCGGCGCGTGACCTGTCGGCCGCGCGGCGCGAGGAACTGCTCGCGAACTACCGTGCCGCCACCGTGGCTGCCTTCACCGATGCGCTGACCGCGCTCGAGGCCGTGGCCGCATTCGACACGCAGCGCGTGGCACAAGACGAAGAACTGGCGCAGGCCGAACGCGCGCGCACGCTCGCCGAGTCGCGCTACCGCGCAGGTGCCGAGACGTTGCTCACGCTGCTCGACGCGCAGCGCACGCTGTTCGCCGCGCAGGATGCGCGCGCGCAGTTGCTGCAGGCGCGCTTGCAGGCCAGCGTGGCGCTGTACCACGCGCTCGGCGGGGGTTGGTCCGCTGACGCAGCGGCCGCCCCCACGCGCCTCAGCCGAAACGCACGCTGATCTGCAGGCCGGGGTGCGCGTTGCGCACCGTGAGCCGGCCACCGTGGGCTTCGGCGATGAGCCGGCACAGGTACATGCCCAGGCCGACACCGCCGGTGGCGCGCGCCCGCGCGCCGTCGGTGCGATAGAAGGGCTCGGTCAGGCGTTCAAGCTGCGCGTCGTCCACGCCGGGACCGAAGTCGCGCACCTCCAGCTCGGCACCGCCGTCGGCCGGCGCGCGCAAGCTCACGGTCGGTGGCTGCGGTGCGCCGGCGCTGTAGCGCAGCGCGTTGTCCAGCAGGTTGCGCACCATCAGGCGCACGCGCATGCGGTCGACGGGCTGCGGCGCCAGGCCCTCTGCCAGGTCGAGCTGCACCGCTTGCGCGCCGGGCATCTCGGCCACGATCTCGCGCACCAGCGCGGCCAGGTCGACCGGCTCGCGCTGCAACGCGGCATGCGGGCTGGCCAGGCGTTCGCTTTCGAGCAGGTCGCTGATCAGGTCGCGCATCTCGTTGAGGTCGCGCAGCAACGCCTCGCGCTCGGCCTCGCCTTCGGGCGTGGCGGGCAGCAGCTCGGCGTTGAGGCGAGCGCGCGTGAGCGGCGAGCGCAGCTCGTGGCTCAGCGCCAGCAGCAGGCCGCGCTTGGCATCGAGCATGGCCTGGATGTCGCTGGCCATGGTGTTGACGCGCTGCGCGAGGTCGCCCAGGTCGTCGTTGCGGCGGATCGGAATGGGCTGCGTGAACTCGCCGCGGCCGAAGCGCTGCGCGCCCTCGCGGATGTCGATGAGCGGACGCAGCAGCCGGCTCACCAGTGCGTAGGCCACCACCACGAGCAGCAGCAACACGCACAGCGTGGTCCAGCCCGCCGCGCGCGGCGCGAGCTGCCACAGCCGGGGCGCCCAGCCGAAGATGACCTTGTGCCCGTCGGCCGTGGGGCGCACGAACCAGCGCTCGGTGGAGAACATCGACTCCTCGCGGTCGCGGTCGTAGAACCAGCCGCCGCGCGCGTGCATGTCGTTGCCGGGGTTCGACTCCCAGTTCACGCTGGGCCCGGTGATGCGGATGGTGATCGGCAGCCGGTCGACCAGCGCCTGCGCGCGCGCCGTGTCGGGCGGCGTGCCGAGTTCGGCAACGAGGCGGTCGGCGTAGTCCATCAGCATCGGCTGCGCGGCCTCGGCCCAGGTGCTGGAGAACGAGCGCTTCATGCCGCCCACGAACACCGCCGCCATCACGAGCGCGAGCACCACGAACATCATCACGATGCGCACGCGCACCGAGCTGCGCCAGCGCTGCTGCATGTGCGCGTGCATGCGCGCGTGCCAGTGCCGGCGGCGCTCCTTGCCGGGGCACAGGCCTTCGTTGTCGGCGGGCACGGCGCCTGCGCGCCTGCGGGGAAATCTCATGAAGACGGCTCGCCCGGCGCCACGGCCAGCGCGTAGCCGGCGTTGCGCAGCGTCTTGATGCAGTCGAGCGGCTCGAGCTTCTTGCGCAGCCGGCTCACCACGATGTCGACCGCGCGCGTGAAGAGCTCGGCCTCGTGGCCGCGCAGCCGGTTGAGGATGTCGTCGCGGCTGAACACCTTGCCGGGCTCGCCGGCCAGCAGCGCGAGCAGGTCGAACTCGGTGCCGGTGAGTTCCACGCGCTCGCCGTGGCGCAGCACCTGGCGCCGGTCGAGGTCGATCGAGAGGCCGTCGAACACGCGCAGCTGTGCATTGGCGGCGGCGGCCGCCGGCGCGCTGCGCTGGCGGCGCAGGATGGTCTGCACGCGCGCCACGAGTTCACGCGGCTCGAAGGGCTTGGGCACGTAGTCGTCGGCGCCGAGTTCGAGGCCGACCACGCGGTCCATGACCTCGCCGCGCGCGGTGAGCATCACGATGGGGATGTCGCTTTCCTTGCGGATCTCGCGGCACAGTTCGAAGCCGTCCATCTCGGGCAGCATGACGTCGAGGATGGCCGCGTCGTAGTGCCCCGCACGCAGCTTGGCGATGCCCTCGCTCGGGCGCTTGGCGCTGTCGAGCGTGCAGCCGAAGCGTGCGAAGTAGGTGGTCAGCGGCGCGGCGAGGTGTTCGTCGTCGTCGATCAGCAGGATGCGCGGCATGGCGGGATTGTGCCTCCTGGCAAAGAGAGCGCGAATGGCAAGGCTTGCAATCAATCCGGCCGGCATCGCACCGTCCAGACCAGGCCGGCGGTGAGGCCGGCGAGCAAAAGCACGTGGTAGACCACGTCGGGCACCGTGCGCGGGCCGATGCCCGCGACGATGGTGCCCAGGCCGACCAGCGTGCCCAGCAGGGCAAAGCCCTGTCCGGCGATCGCCGCGGCGCGGGCATGCGCGGGGCGGCGCCAGGTTTCGAGCGCCGCGAGCACCAGCACGGTGGCGATCACGGCCTCGGCGGTGCGCGCCTGCGGATGCGCGTGGCCGGCCCCGAGCCAGCCGCCGTGCACCGCCGACGCGACGGCGAGCGTGAACGCCTCGCCCAGCATCACGGTGCGCGCGAGCGCGGGGCGCATCGAGGGGCGCGAACGGGCCACGGCACTCACCACGGATCGGCGCGGCCGATGCGGCCGAGGTGGGTGGACGCAAAGCCCGTCGCGTACTTCAGGCCGAAGCCCAGCGCATGGTCGAGCCCGACGCGGGCCAGCCAGATCAGGCCGCCGGCCACCGCCCATGGCTGCGCCGCGAACACGCCCAGCGCCAGCAGCAGCACCGGCCCGATCAGCGCATGCGCCGCGTTGTACAGCGCCGCGCCGACGCGCGGCCCCGCGAGGTAGCCGAGCAGCGAAAGGTCGGGCGCGAACAGCCAGAGCGCGAACAGGCCCCAGCCCATGCCGAACTGGGCATAGCCGACCAGCGCCACCGCGAGCACCACCGCGCCTTCGAAGCGCAGCACGGTGCGCACACCGTCTACGGCCGGCACTGCCGCCAGTTCGCGGGACACCGCGGAACCCACGTGCTGCTGCGGCGCCCGCAGAGCGGGTCGATGCAGCGACACGAAGCGCGCCCAGCCCGGGGGCGAGCCCATTTCAGCCATGGCGGGACCAGCGGCGGCCGCCGCGCTCCATGAAGTCACGCACCTTCTGTTGCTGGGCCGGGTTCAGGTGGTCGAAGAAATCGGCCGCGGCGGCGATGACCTCGGGGCTGCCGGTGCGCACCACGGCGGTCTTCTCTTCGATCAGGCGCGCGGCGCCGGCCTGGTCGAGCGTGTTGCCCGCGAACAGGGCCTTGAACTGCGAGCGCGGATCGCCCGATCCGCCCGCACCGCGCATCGCCTGGCGCTGCGCCTGCAGCTTCTCGGCCAGCACGGTGAGCTTCTGCTTCTGCGCGGCGTCGAGCTCGAGCTTGCTGCCGACGCGCTCGACCATCTTGGCGCGGAACTCGGCGCTGTCGCCGCCCCAGCCGTGGCGATGGCCGGCACAGCCGGCGATGCTGCCGGCGACGACGGCCAGGCCGGCGAATCCGAACAGGGTTCGTTTGATCCAGTGCTTCATGGGGGTGCTCCTTCATGCGCCCCGGCGCGGGGCTGCTTCAGTGATGAACGTGGCGACGGCGGCGCCGCCCGGGGCGCCGCATCGTCGGCTCAGAGACGGTTGCCGCTGTCGCGTGCGGCGGCGGCACGCGCATCGACGGGGTTCTGCATCGTCGAGATGACCTTGCTGTTCACGCGCGAGCCGGAGGTCACGTTCTGGTCGGGTGCGGCGGCGGTGCGCACGGCTTCGGCGATGACGCGGGCGCGGTCGGTCGACACGGCCACGGTCTCGGGGCCGCGCGAACCGCGCACGACGTTCTGGTCGGGGGCGGCGGCGGCACGCACGGCTTCGGCGTTGACATCGGCGCGGCTCATGGCCGACACGGGCGCGTGGACGCCCTCGTAGCTTTCAGCCTTGGCGCCGGCGGCGGCGAGCATGGCGAAGGAACCGACAGCGACGAGCTGCGCGAGGGAGAAGGACGACTTGACGATCATGATGCAGGCCTTTCTTTCAGGGGTTGGAAGAGGAGACCTGATGGTGCGCGTCAAGGCGCGGCGAGTCCTTTCACCTCGGTATCGCCGTATTTCGGTTTGTTTCACCAGGATTAACTCGCCCCCAGGCTGCGCGCACTTCGTGTCGCTTCGCCAACCCCCTACCGGGGGCAACACCGACGGCCCGGCAAAGCCGGTTCCGTGGTGTTCCTGGTGCTTGCGTCCCGCCGCGAAGGGCGGGGTTGCGGGCTCAGCCCGCGAGTGCGGCCGCGGGATCGTCCGCGTCGAGCACGCCCTGCGCCCAGGGCTCGAGCTTGCCGGTGTCGGCGCGCAGCACTTCCTGCTTCACGGCGAGGATGCGCGAAGGGTGCATGGAGAAGCTGCGCAGCCCGAGGCCCAGCAGCAGGCGCGTGAAGGCAACGTCGCCCGCCATTTCGCCGCACACCGACACGCCCTTGCCCTGGCGGCGGCACTCGGTGATGGTGTCGGCCACGAGCTTGAGCACCGCGGGGTGCGCGGGGTCGTACAGGTGGGCAACGGCCTCGTCGGCGCGGTCGATGGCCAGCGTGTACTGGATCAGGTCGTTGGTGCCGATCGACAGGAAGTCGAAGTGCTTCAGGAAGGTCTTGAGCGTGAGCGCGGCGGCCGGGATCTCGATCATGGCGCCGAGCTTGACCGGGCCGTACACCGCGCCGCGGTTGTCGAGTTCGGCGCGCGCGAAGTCGATCAGCGACAGCGTCTGGCGAATCTCGCTGGCGTGCGCGAGCATCGGAATGAGCAGGTGGATCTCGCCATGCGCCGCCGCGCGCAGGATGGCGCGCAGTTGCGTGAGGAACATCGCCGGATCGGCCAGGCTCCAGCGGATGGCGCGCAGGCCGAGCGCGGGGTTCAGGTGCTCCTGCTTGCTGCCCGACTTGCCGTCCAGCGGCTTGTCGGCGCCCACGTCGATGGTGCGGATGGTGACGGGCATGCCCTGCATGCCCTCGACCGCGCGCTTGTAGGCCTGGTACTGCTCTTCCTCGTCGGGCAGGCGCGTCTGGCGCGCCGAGTTCTCGCGGCCCATGAAGAGGAATTCGCTGCGGAACAGGCCCACGCCCACCGCGCCGGCCTTGACGGCGCCGGCCGTGTCCTCGGGCATCTCGATGTTGGCCAGCAGGTCGACGCGCTGGCCGTCGAGCGTGACGGCGGGCTTGTGGCGCAGCCGCGCGAGCCGCCCGCGTTCGAGGTCGCCCTGGCGCTGCTTGAAGCCGTACTCGGCCAGGATGATCGGCGACGGGTCGACGATCATCACACCGGCCTCGCCGTCGATGATGACCCAGTCGTCCTGGCGCACCAGCTGGCTCGCGGAGCGCGCGCCGACGATGGCCGGGATGTCCATGCTGCGCGCGACGATGGCGGTGTGCGAGGTGCGCCCGCCCACGTCGGTGACGAAGCCCGCGAACACGCTCTTCTTGAACTGCAGCATGTCGGCCGGCGAGAGGTCGTGCGCGATGAGCACCAGCGGCACGTCGAAGCCGTCGCCCGCGGTGGGGTCGTCGTCTTCGTCGTCGTGCGCGGCGGCGGCGCGCTTGCGCCGCGGCGGGCTCGGCGCGAGCACGGCGGCCGTGCCCTTCATGCGATGCAGCATGCGCTCGACCACCTGTTCGAGGTCGGCCTTGCGCTCGCGCAGGTACGGGTCCTCCATCTCGTCGAACTGGCGCGCGATGATTTCGAGCTGCGTGGTCAGCGCCCATTCGGCGTTGTACAGCCGCTCGCTGATCCAGTGCTTCACGCCGCCGCTGAGCACGTCGTCCTGCAGCAGCATCTGGTGCACCTCGAGCAGCGCCGCAAGCTCGTGCGGCGCGTCGTTCGGGCCCATCTGCGCCACGCTGGCCTGCAGCTTGGTGAGCTCGTCGGCCACCGCATTGCGCGCGGTGCGCACGCGGTCGATCTCGGTCTCGATCTCTTCGGGCTTGATGAAGTAGTGCGCCACGTCGATGCGACTGGACACCACCAGCACCGCGCGGCCGATGGCAATGCCACGGGCGACCGGGAGACCGTGGACTGCGAAGGTCATGCGCGGGTCCTTATTCGCCTTCGCCGAACTTGTCGTCCATGAGCTGGACGATGGCGTTCATGGCTTCGTCTTCCTGCGGGCCGTTGGTCTCGAGCTCGACGGTCACGCCGAGGCCGGCGGCCAGCATCATGACGCCCATGATGCTCTTGGCGTTGATGCGGCGGTCGCCGCGCGACAGCCACACCTCGCAGGGGAAGCTGCCGGCGAGCTTGGTCAGCTTGGCCGACGCGCGTGCGTGCAGGCCCAGCTTATTGCTGATGGTCACGGATTTCTTGATCACTGTGCTTTCTTTTCGCCTGGTTCTGGGGAGCCGCCACCGCCACCTGCATCACGCCGGCGGTGCCGCCCGCGAGGGCCCGCTGCACCAGGGTGTCGAGCGGTTCGTGGCGGTAGGTGACGGCGCGCAGCAGCATCGGCAGGTTGACACCGGCCACGAGCCGCGAGCGCACGCCGTCCACCAGCTTCTGCGCGACGTTGCAGGGCGTGGCGCCGAACACGTCGGCCAGCACCAGCACCTGCGAGCGCGGGGCATGCAACTGCTGCGCGAGTGTGATGCGCGCGGCGGCCAGCGTTTCCTCGGGCGACACGTTGGGCAGCACGTCGAGGGCCACGACCGCCTGTTCGCAGTCGGGGAACACATGCAGCGCGCACTGCCGCAGCGCCTGTGCGAACGGGGAGTGGGCAATGATGAGGATGCTGTTCATGCGGCTCGGAGGACGACGCGTCGATTATGCGGGGGCGCCCAAAGGAAGTAGAGACATCGAGGACACAACGCGGCAACCGGGGAAAGCGGCCATGGCGGGCGCGTGACCGGGGTGTCGGTTTGCGCCGCGGCAACAGCTATGAAAACGATAGCTGGCCCGTGCATCGCGGCCTGTCGGCCGGCCCCTGCTCATGGCAGGCGCAGGCCCTCGAAGAAGGTCTTGGTCGCCTCGGGCGAGGACGGGCGGCCGAGCACGGTGGCCTGGTAGAGCGACACGCTGCCGTCTTTCTGCGACTGCGCGAACCAGAGCACCTGGACCGGCGCCACGCCCTGCTGCGCCGATTGCCCGTCGAGCCGCCACGGTGCGGGAACGGCCGTGGCGCGCGGCAAGGTGGCCGGCCCCTGGATCACCTGCGCGACGCCCAGCTGGCCGTACGTGGCCGTGCGCCAGGCCGTGAGCCAGGCCTCGGCCTGCGCCGGGCTGGTGGCGGCGGCATGGGCCACGGCGAAGGTCGCGCCGCCGGCTTCGCAGCCGGTCATGTCGACCTGCACCGACTCGGCACCCAGCGGCAGCGCGCGCTGGGCGCGGTCGGCCTTGCAGGGCAGCAGCGCGACCAGGCCGGCGTCGGCGATCGGCACTTCGCGCCAGTTGAAGGTGGGGCTGCAGGCGCCCAGCGCGGCGGCCAGGGCCAGCACGGGCCAGGAGGGGGAAGGAAGCGAGGGCATCGGAGGACGATTATCGAGCGGCCTTCGGGGAATGAAGCGCGTGCGCCGGCGCGTTCCGGCACGCGGAACTAAAATCGCGCCGCCTCTCTCATTCAGGTGCCCATGAAAAAATACATCGCTGCCGCCGCCGTCGTGATCGCCCTGGCCGCCGGCGTGGGCGTGTACCTCGGTTCGGGCAGCACGGCCGCTCCGGCCTCGACCTTCGTGCTGCTCGACGGCACCACCAAGAGCACGGCCGACCTGAAGGGCAAGGTCACGCTGGTCAACTTCTGGGCCACCAGCTGCGTGACCTGCGTGGCCGAGATGCCCAAGGTGATCTCGACCTACGACAAGTACAAGGCCAAGGGCTACGACACGCTGGCGGTGGCCATGAGCTACGACCCGCCGAGCTACGTCGTCAACTTCGCCGAAACCCGCAAGCTGCCGTTCAAGGTGGCGATCGACAACACCGGCAGCGTGGCGCAGGCCTGGGGCGACGTGAAGCTCACCCCGACCACCTTCATCGTCAACAAGAAGGGCGAGATCGTGAAGCGCTACGTGGGCGAGCCCGACTTCGCCGAGCTGCACAAGCTGATCGAAAAGCTCCTGGCAGAAGCCTGACCTTCAGGCCCCAGAAAAGCAAAAGGCGCTCCGAGGGGCGCCTTTTTCGTGGCGAAAGCCCTCGGCTTACTGGTTGCGGAAGCTGTCGTGGCAGGCCTTGCAGCTGGCGCCGGTCGGGCCGAACTGGGCCTTGAGCGCATCGATGTTGCCGGCCTTGGCGGCAACCACCAGCTTGCCGGTCTCGGCGATCACCTTGTCCTGGTGCTCCTTGAACTTGGCGGCTTCCTTCCAGAGCTCGGGCTTGGCCTTGCCGCCCTCAGTGCCGGCGCCGAAGCCGGCCCAGGGCAGCTTGGCCATGTCGGCGACGACCTCGGCGTTGGCGGCAGCGGCGGCAGCGTCGTAGGGCACGCGGCCGTTGGCCATGGCGCCCAGACGGCTGAAGTGCTGGCCCATCACGAACAGCGCGCTCTGGCGGTACTTGATGGCATCTTCGGGCTTGGCGAACTGTGCCGCGGCGGGCAGGGACATCGCAGCGCAGGCGGCTGCAAGGGCGAACGAAGCAAAACGGGTCATCGTGGGTCCTTGTGTGGGGGTTTTGGGCACCGTCGAACGCGGTGCTGCAGGCAGTGTAGGGGCTGCCCGTGTCGGGCGCATAGCAACAACCCGGTGGAAGGACCGGGCCGGACTTTGCTAATCTGCGCCTTCCGCAGCCTCGCGCCCCGGCGCCTTTTTCGATGACCGACACCCTCTCGGTGGCCCGCACACGCGTCTGGGACCTGCCGACCCGCCTCTTTCACTGGGCGCTCGCCTTCGCCGTGATCGGCCTGATCGTGACGGGCCTGAACGGCATCATGGAATGGCATTTCCGCCTCGGCTACACCGTGCTGGCGCTGCTGCTGTTCCGGCTGATCTGGGGGGTCGTGGGCGGGCGCTGGTCGCGCTTCGCGGCCTTCATCTATGCGCCGGGCTCGGTCATCGCCTACCTGCGCGGCAAGTCGCACCCCGACCACCTGATCGGCCACACGCCGCTGGGCGCGCTGTCGGTGTTCGCGGTGCTGGCGCTTCTGATCCTGCAGGTCGCCACCGGGCTGATGGCCGACGACGAGATTTCCGCCTCCGGGCCGCTGACCCGCTTCGTGTCGGGCGCGATGGTGAGCCTGGCGACAGGCTGGCACAAGGCGCAGGGCAAGTGGATCGTGATCGCCCTGGTGAGCCTGCATGTGCTGGCGGTGCTGTTCTATGTGCTGGTCAAACGGCACCGGCTGGTCGGGCCGATGCTGTCGGGCGACAAGCTGGTGGTCGCGGGCGCAGCCTCCAACGGGAACGGCAATGGCAACGGCGTGGCCCCGAGCCGCGACGATGCGGTGTCGCGCACGCTGGCGCTGGTGCTGTTCGCGCTGTGCGCGGGCGTGGCGTTCTGGGTGGCGTCGTTGCGCGTATGAGCGGCTTTTCCGTCTCCCGCCCGCTGCCGCTGTCGGACACGCCGGCGGTGGTGCTGCTCACGCCCGACGAACCGCATGAAGTCGACGCCGTGCGCGCCATCTTCCGCGACTACGCGGGCTCGCTGACCATCGACCTCGACTTCCAGGACTTCGACGGCGAGCTGGCCGGACTGCCCGGCGAGTACGCCGAGCCGCGCGGCACCTTGCTGCTGGCGCTGGTCGATCCCGCCCATGTGAACGAAGACGCCGGCCGCGCCGCGCCCACGCTGAAGCGCGCCGACGGCACGCTCGCCCACGTGGCGGGCTGCTGCGCGCTGCGCCCGATCGACAGCACGGACTACGCGAACGCGGCGGAAATGAAACGGCTGTATGTGCGCCCCGGGTTCCGGGGGCTCGGGCTCGGCCGGCAACTGGCCGAGGCCATCCTCGATGCGGCCCGCAGCGCAGGCTATGCCTGCGTGCTGCTCGACACCCTCGACGACATGGAGTCGGCGCGCGCCCTCTACGAAGACCTGGGCTTCGCGGAGGTGCCGCCCTACTATCACAACCCCGTCGCCGGGGCTCACTACCTCAAAGTAGATCTCTAGGCCGGGCTCAGCCGCGGGCTTGCGCCAGCAGCGTGTCAGCGTCGCTCACTTCGAACTTGCCCGGGCCTTCGACGTTCAGCGTCGCGACCTTGCCGTCCTTCACGAGCATCGAGTAGCGGTTGCTGCGCAGGCCCATGCCGCGGCCGGTCAGGTCGAGCGTGAGGCCGGTAGCCTTCGCGAAGTCCGCGCTGCCGTCGGCCAGCATGCGCACCTTGGCGCCAGTCTTCTGGTCGCGCGCCCAGGCGCCCATCACGAAGGCGTCGTTCACGCTCACGCACCAGATCTCGTCCACGCCAGCGGCCTTGAAGTCGTCGAAGTGCTGCACGTAGCCCGGCACATGCTTGGCCGAGCAGGTGGGCGTGAAGGCGCCTGGCAGTGCGAACAGCGCGATGGTCTTGCCCGCCGTGGCCTTGGTCACGTCGACCGGGTTCGGACCGATGCTGCAGCCCTCGCCCTCCACTTCGGAATATTCCTGCAGGGTGGCCGAAGGAAGGGTGTCGCCGACTTTGATCATGTGAATTGCTCCTGAAAAAGAAAAACGGCCCACATTGTGGGCCGTTTCCGGATGGGTTGCCTCGAGGCGACCGAGTGCCTGATCAGACCAGGACGGCCTTCTCGACCAGACGGGTCACGACCCAGTTCTTGGTCTTCGAGATCGGACGGCTTTCCGTGATCTCGATGGTGTCGCCGAGGTGGTACTCGCCCTTTTCGTCATGGGCGTGGTACTTGCTCGTCTTGGCCACGATCTTGCCGTAGAGCTCGTGCTTCACACGGCGCTCGACCAGTACGGTCACGGTCTTGGCACGCTTGTCGCTGACCACCTTGCCGATCAAGGTGCGCTTGAGGGATTTTTTAGCTTCCGTCATGTTCACTCCTTACTTGGCGGCTTGGGTCTCTTGCTCTTTCTGAGCAAGAATGGTCTTGGCGCGAGCGATGTCGCGACGCGTCACGCGCAGCGTCGTGGTGTTCGACAGCTGTTGCGTGGCCTTCTGCATGCGCAGGCCGAAGTGGGCCTTCTGCAGATCCTTGATTTCGGCTTGCAGGCCTGCGACGTCCTTCGTGCGCAGGGTTGCGGCCTTCGTCACCTTGGCCGAAGCCGCGGTTTCTTTCTTCTTACGTGTTGCCATGGATGTTCTCCTCTCAGGCGCCGAGCTGGCGAGCGACGAACGTCGTGCGCAGCGGAAGCTTGGCGGCGGCCAGGCGGAACGCTTCGCGGGCGAGTTCTTCGGGCACGCCGACGATCTCGAACACGATCTTGCCAGGCTGGATTTCAGCGACGTAGTACTCGGGGTTGCCCTTACCGTTACCCATCCGCACTTCAGCGGGCTTGGTAGAGATCGGCTTGTCCGGGAACACGCGGATCCAGATACGGCCACCGCGCTTCACGTGACGCGAGATCGCGCGACGAGCGGCTTCGATCTGGCGCGCCGTGAGGCGACCGCGGTCGGTGCATTTGAGACCGAAGTCACCGAACGCAACCGAGTTACCCGTGGTTGCGATGCCGGTGTTGCGGCCCTTTTGTTCCTTGCGGAACTTTCTGCGTGCAGGTTGCAGCATGTTTTGTTACTCCGTGAGGGCCCCAGGCACTTGCGTGCCCGGGAGCGACCGATTACTCGGTCTTGGCACCGTCCGCTGCTGCAGCGGGCGCGGCTTTGCGGACGCGCTTAACGGCGGGTTTCGAGTCTGCACCGGCACCGCCGGTTGCTTCTGCGGGCTTGTCGCTGCCATCGGCCGGAGCGGTGTTGCCACCGATCGGACCACGGGCACCGGCACGGGGGCCGGGACCACGACGGTCGCCACCCGGACGGTCGCCAGGGCGACCATCACGGCGGGGACCACGCGGGCGGCGCTCTTCGTCCGGACGCGGCGTTTCGACGGCCGGCAGGTCGTTGCGACCCAGCGTGTCGCCCTTGTAGACCCAGACCTTGACGCCGATGACGCCGTAGGTGGTCTTGGCTTCCGAGGTGCCGTAGTCGATGTCGGCGCGCAGGGTGTGAAGCGGCACGCGACCTTCGCGGTACCACTCGGTACGTGCGATTTCGATGCCGTTCAGGCGGCCAGCCGACATGATCTTGATGCCCAGGGCACCCAGACGCATGGCGTTCTGCATGGCGCGCTTCATGGCGCGGCGGAACATGATCCGCTTTTCGAGCTGCTGCGTGATGCTGTCGGCGATCAGCTGCGCATCGATTTCGGGCTTGCGCACTTCTTCGATGTTGACCGCAACCGGCACGCCGAGCTGCTTGCCCAGTTCGCGCTTGAGGTTCTCGATGTCTTCGCCCTTCTTGCCGATCACGACGCCCGGACGAGCCGAGTAGATCGTGATGCGTGCGTTCTTGGCGGGACGCTCGATCATGACGCGCGACACCGAAGCGTTCTTCAGCTTCTTCTTCAGGTATTCGCGAACCTTGATGTCTTCGGCCAGCATGCCCGCGAAATCGCGGTCGCTTGCGTACCAACGGCTGGACCAGTTACGGGTGACCGCAAGGCGGAACCCGGTTGGGTGGATTTTCTGTCCCATATTTCTTCCAGGCCTTCTTAGTTGCCAACCGTCACGTACACATGGCACGTGGGCTTGCTGATGCGATTGCCGCGACCCTTGGCGCGCGCCGTGAAGCGCTTGAGCGTTGCACCTTGCTCGACGTAGATGGTCTTGACCTTCAGCTCGTCGATGTCGGCACCGTCGTTGTGCTCGGCGTTGGCAATCGCCGACTCGAGCACCTTCTTGATGATCACAGCGGCCTTCTTCTGCGTGAATTGCAGAACGTTGAGCGCTTGATCGACCTTCTTGCCGCGGATCAGGTCCGCGACCAGACGGCCCTTGTCGACCGACAGGCGGACACCGCGGAGGACTGCACGTGTTTCAGACATGGTCGTTCCTTACTTCTTCTGGACTTTTTTGTCCGCGGGGTGCCCCTTGAACGTGCGCGTGAGCGCAAATTCGCCGAGCTTGTGGCCGACCATCTGGTCGGTGATGTACACGGGCACGTGTTGCTTGCCGTTGTGCACAGCGATGGTCAGACCGATGAACTCGGGCAGAACCATCGAGCGGCGCGACCAGGTCTTGATCGGCTTCTTGTCCTTGTTCGTCACGGCCTTGTCGGCCTTGGCCACGAGGTGGTGGTCGACGAAAGGACCCTTTTTGAGAGAGCGAGTCATTGGCTATCCCTTACTTCTTGCGACGCGACACGATGAAGACCTGCGTGCGCTTGTTGTTACGGGTGCGATAGCCCTTGGTCAGATTGCCCCACGGGTCGACAGGATGGCGGCCTTCGCCAGTCTTGCCTTCGCCACCACCGTGCGGGTGGTCGACCGGGTTCATCACCACGCCGCGAACGGTCGGGCGAATACCCATGTGACGCTTCACACCGGCCTTGCCGAGCTGGCGCAGGCTGTGTTCTTCGTTGGCCACTTCACCGATGGTCGCGCGGCATTCGATGTGAATGCGGCGGACTTCGCCCGAACGCATGCGGACCTGGGCGTAGACGCCTTCACGGGCCAGCAGCGTGGCCGAGGTACCGGCCGAACGTGCGATCTGCGCGCCCTTGCCGGGTTGCAGTTCGATGCAGTGGATCGTCGAACCCACGGGGATGTTGCGGATCGGCAGGGTGTTGCCGGCGCGGATCGGGGCTTCGGCGCCCGACATCAGGGTTGCACCGGCTTCCAGACCGCGCGGGGCGATGATGTAGCGGCGCTCGCCGTCGGCGTAGCAGACCAGAGCGATGTGGGCGGTGCGGTTCGGGTCGTACTCGATGCGTTCGACCTTGGCCGGGATGCCGTCCTTGTTGCGCACGAAGTCGACAATGCGGTAGTGGTGCTTGGCACCACCGCCACGATGGCGGATCGTGATGTGACCGTTGTTGTTACGGCCGGCCTTCTGGAACTGGGGTTCCAGCAGGGCTGCGTGAGGCGCACCCTTGTGCAGGTGGTCACGCGAAATCTTCACCGCGCCGCGTTGGCCCGGCGAAGTGGGTTTCATCTTGATGACGGCCATGATTAAGCGCCTTCCCCGACGAGGTTGAGCTCTTGACCGGCCTTCAGCGTCACATAAGCCTTGCGCACGTTGTCGCGGCGGCCGATGGACTTGCCAAAGCGCTTGGTCTTGCCCTTGGTGTTGAGCACCGACACGCCCTGGACTTCGACCTTGAACATCAGTTCAACAGCGGCCTTGATCTCGGGCTTGGTGGCGTCTTGCAGCACCTTGAAAGTGACAGCGTTCGACTTCTCGCCGACCATCGTGGCCTTTTCGGACACGATCGGTGCGACCAGCACGTTCATGAGACGGCCTTCGTCGAACTTACGTTGTGCAGGGGTGGGGTTCACGCGGCTCATGCGAACATCTCCTTGAGCTTGTCGACGGCACCCTTGGTGACCAGCACCTTCTTGTAGTGAACCAGCGACACCGGATCGGCGTAACGGGGTTCGACCACGAGGATGTTGACCAGATTGCGCGAGGCAAGGTACAGGTTTTCGTCGACTTCTTCGGCGATCACGAGCACGGACTCGAGATTCATTGCCTTGAAACGGGCTGCCAGCGGCTTCGTCTTGGGCGAATCCACGGTCAGCGAATCGACCACGGCCAGACGGCCTTCGCGAGCGAGCTGCGAGAAGATGGAGGCCATGCCGGCGCGGTACATCTTCTTGTTGATCTTCTGCGAGAAGTTTTCGTCAGGCATGTTCGGGAAAATCCGGCCGCCTCCGCGCCACAGGGGCGAGGACGTCATACCGGCGCGGGCGCGGCCCGTTCCCTTTTGCTTGAAAGGCTTCTTGGTCGAGTGCTTGACCTGTTCGCGGTCCTTCTGGGCGCGCGTGCCTTGACGGGCGTTGGCCTGGAATGCAACGACGATCTGGTGAACCAGGTCTTCGTTGTAGTCACGGCCGAACACGGTCTCGGGGGCGTCGTACTTCGACGCGGCCTGGCCTTGTTCGTTCAGGAGTTCGAGTTGCATTACTTCGCTCCTTCAGCCGCTTGCGGCTTGGCCTTGATGGCGGGACGCACGGTGACGAAGCCACCCTTCGAACCCGGGATCGCGCCCTTGATGAGCAGCAGCTGACGTGCTTCGTCGATGCGGAACACGTCGAGGTTTTGCGTCGTGCGGGTGACGTCGCCGAGGTGGCCCGTCATGCGCTTGCCGGGGAACACGCGACCGGGGTCTTGTGCCATGCCGATCGAGCCGGGCACGTTGTGCGAACGGCTGTTACCGTGCGACGCGCGCTGCGAGCTCATGTTGTGACGCTTGATCGTGCCGGCGTAGCCCTTGCCGATGGTCGTGCCTTGCACGTCCACCTTCTGGCCCACGGAGAACACGCTGCTTGCCGCGATCACGCCGCCAGCCTTGTGCTGACCTGCGGTATCGGCGGTGACGCGGAATTCCTGGATGATTTCACCAGCTTCGACACCTGCCTTGGCGAGGTGGCCGGCTTGGGGCTTGGTCACGCGCGATGCTTTGCGCGAACCGAACGTCACCTGCAGGGCGACGTAGCCATCGGTCTCTTGGGACTTGATCTGGGTCACACGGTTGTTGGACACATCCACCACCGTGACAGGAACTGCGTCCCCGTCATCGGTGAAGAGACGCATCATCCCCACCTTGCGGCCCAGCAACCCGAGGGAGTTGCTCAGACTCATTTGTTTTCTCCAAAAATGGAAGACTTCCTTCGCCGCTGCCACTTCAATTGGCGACAGCGTTTGGCTGGTTTCCCGGCCTGCGAGAGAAGGTTGATAAATCTCTGCCGAAAGCGGCGCCCGAACGGACGCAACAAGGGCAGAGCCAGAGATTATAGCCCGCAGTCGAACCGGGGCGCAAGTGGCCCTTTTCGGGCCGGATTCAGGGGGTTCCGGCCCCGTTTCGGGTGGCTTTCGGGCCTATTTCGCGGGCAGCGAGATGATGTTGTCGCCGCCTGGCAGCGACTTGATCTCGCCATTGGCCTTCATGGCGGGCGCCGCCGCGCCGGTCTGGATCGGGATGGAAATGGCACTGGTCCGACCAGCCTGCTTGATGAACACATTCAGGTAGGCCAGACCGTCACCCTGGCTGATCACCGTGACGGAAGTGTCGGAGCGCTGTCCCGGCGGCAGACTCAGCGACGCGTTGCCGGACAGCGTCAGGCCCGCATCGACCGTCAGCGTCACGCTGGCGCCCGCGGGGTCGCTGACGCCGTCGAACTGCAGAACGACGACCGTCGGCTTGCCGGCCTGAGGCGCGCCGTCCAGCCGGTACTGCAGCTTGACACCGGAGTCATTGGGTTTTCTCGATGCGGTCACCCAGGGGGTGGCCGCATCCTTCGAGGTTGCAGCCGACAGCTTCGCAGTGGTGCGTGCCGACGGCATGCCGTCGGCCAGGGCGGACACGGGGAGCGCGGACAGTGCAAGTCCCGCCGCCAACGCAGCAGCCAAAGAGAGGCGAGTGTTCAGGATCATCGCGAGCCTTCCCTTCCCTATTGAACAAGCACGCTGAGGCACAGCGGCGAAGCAGAGGAGCTCGTCATTGCGGCATCCCGCACTGCCAGAACGTACTCACCCGCACTCAGGCTGACCCGGTTGCCCGACCGGGCGATCTCTCCGCCCCGGAAGACGTCGAAGTCCGGCACCGCGGCGTTCCCGACCGTGACCTGGTAGTCCCGGTTCGCCGGCGCGGTGAAACGCAGGTAGGCAATGTTGCCGAGCTTGTTGCCCGTGCCCGCCACGCTGGAGACACAGACGTTGTTGACCACCGCACCAACAGCCAAGGCCCGGTACATCGGCAGCACGCCGGGCACGCTGGGCAACCCGCCGTCGTTCGATTCGCCCGCGCCGAATGCATCGCTGGAGGTGATGTTCTGCGCGGTCAGCAGGCTGTTCAGCGCCGAGGCGTTGCCAGGCGACGTCGCATTGAACGCGGCGGCGAAGGCGTGGATCGACGTGACCGGCGCGCCGCTTCGGAACTGGAAGCCGGTCAAGGTGTCGTGGATGGGCTTGAAGCCGGCCTGCCGGTTGAGGTTCCACAGGATGGCCTGGACAGATGACTCGCGGGACCAGCCGGGATTGCTTGTAGGACCACGCGAGAGATCCAACGGGCTGCCCCCCCTTTGCTGCGGCAGCTTTGAGTCGACATAGTTGCTTCGTTCCAGGGCAATGCCTGACCACGCATTACCCCAACCCTCGGAGAAAGCAAGGCGCCGATCGAGACGATCGTCCATCGAATGCCCGCCTCCGATCGAGTCATCCCGACTGAAGGCCGATTGGTAGTAGTGCCCCCATTCGTGCGCGATCACTGGTGCATCGAACTCGTCGGTGTCCACATCCTCCTTGCCCAGCACGTAGATCTGCCGACCGTTGCTTCCGCTGTTGAAGAAGAAGGTCGTGCCAATCTGTCCCGCCGAAAGATTGATTCCGTCCGACGGCGCGTTGTTGACGCTCCAGAAAACCTTCAGCACAGGAAACGCCGAAGCCGGCGCCACCGACAGCACCTTCTGCATGGAGGTGTAGATCGTGTCGAGCACGGCGAACGGCGCCGCGACGCGCGCCCCACTGTAGCCAGAACCTCCCCAGCCGCTGTCCGCACGCAGGTCGCGCGTCAATGCCACGCTTCCCGACGAAAAGCTCGCCGACTGCATCGAGTACAGCGCGTCGCTGCGGGTGTTGTCGCGCACCGTGACATCCCAGGTCGCGCCCGGACCGGTCCGGGTCAGCTGGGCCCGGACGCGCACGGTGATGTTCGTGTTCGCCGGCACCGAGACCGCGTAATTGCCACCGTCATCCGTGGTGGTCAACGCGAGCTGCGCCGATGTGTTGGCATCGAGCACCTCCACCGTGGCGCCGCGGACGGGCTTGGCCGTGGTGTTCGCGTACAGGAGGGGCCCGTTGTTGTTCGGCACCGAGTCGTAAGTGGCTTTCCCGCTCAGGGCGACCGGGTTCAGCACGATCGGCAGGCCGATGG